>CAKAOY010000040.1 GCA_916710115.1 uncultured Bergeyella sp. | reverse complement strand
AGGTATTGTTCCCTGTATTTAGGTCTGGGAATATCAATACATTAGCTTGTCCTGCCACTGGTGAGTTTGGCATCTTTTTAGAACCAACAACAGGATCTACCGCTGCATCATATTGAATTGGTCCTTCCACGAGTAAGTCTGGGCGTTGTTCTTTCACGATAGCTGTTGCTGCACGAACTTTATCTACATCTGCACCACTACCGGAATTTCCTGATGAATAAGAGAGTAACGCTACTTTTGGCTCTATACCAAATGCCTTCGCAGAGTCAGCAGAAGTAATAGCTATTTCGGCGAGTTGTTCCGCTGTAGGATTTGGTACGATAGCACAATCTCCATATACCAAAACTCTGTCTGGCAACAACATAAAGAATACAGAAGACACGGTATTTACTCCTGCTTTTGTTTTCACAAACTGCAATGATGGGCGTATTGTATGTGCTGTAGTATTTACTGCTCCTGATACCATTCCATCAGCATCTCCTACGAATACCATCATTGTTCCAAAATAGGAAACATCGAGCATCAAGTCTCTAGCTTGTGCAATTTCCATACCTTTAGACTTACGGATTTCGTATAATCTTTGAGCGTATTCTTCGTGTTTAGGGCTATCGTTTGGATTAACGATTTTTATTCTTGCTTCGTTCCATTTCAATCCTAATTCATTCACGCGTTTTGCAATTTGCTCTGGATTACCAAGTACGGTAAGATATACCAACTCATCTTCGGCAAGTTGAGATGCAGCTACGAGGATTCTGTCGTCTGTACCTTCTGGTAATACAATATGTTTCTGAGCCTTGCGAGTTGCCTGCACCATATTATATTGGAACATTCGCGGAGTGATAGTATCAGATTTGAAGGAAGAGATTCTCTTATTAATATCCTCTACATCGGTGTATTTTTCAAATAATTGGATACAAACTTTTATTTTTTCCTTGCTCTCTGGATAGATTCTGGATTTTATTTTTCCGATGGCATTTGCCGTTTCGTAAGTGTCCTCCATTTTCACGAGCATTATTGGAATATTTACATTCGTTCCCTCAATTATTTTTCGGATTTCTACCTCTGGAGAAAAACCTCCGTAGAGTACCATACCTGCCACTCTTGGGAAATTGGTAGAAAGATTAGCTACCAAAGTTCCCGCCACCAAATCTGAGCGGTCGGCAGGCAAAACAGCCAAACAATTATCCGTCAATCTTTTGAGATAATTTGGCAAGTGCATACCTCCCACAGCCGTTTGTGATGGTACGATATTGATGTTTTCACCCTCATAGAGGAATTCTGCATCGAGGGCTTCGGCAATTTCTTTCAAAGTTGGTTTTTCCAACATTTCTTCACGAGGTATTATTGTGAAGTGGATTTCGCCAAATTGTTCTTGTAATTTTTGTTGAGTTTCAGCAGTATAGTTCTGTGCCTTATTCACGAATACCGCGAGTACATTCACCTCTTGTTCTCTGATGCTATTCACTTGTATCTGGATATGATTGATAAGTTCTTCTTCTGATGAAAAACTATCTTTCAGCACTACGATAGCAGGGATATTCAGCGACTGAGCTAATGAAGTATTAAAACTCACATCAAACATATTATTATCCCCTAACAAATCCGTTCCATCAACTAAAACGAAATCGTATCGCTCTTCCAACGCTTTATATTTCTTAATAATAGCATCATACACCTCATCTATTTTACCTTGATTTTTGAGGGAAACAACCTCCGAACGAGTAAAGGCAAAAGTATCGCGATAATCTATATCCAAATTGAAATGAGTAAGCATAGTATCTATATGCTTATCATTCTGTTTGTTAGACTCCACAATCGGTTTGAAATACCCCACATTGGCAGTATTTCTCATCACCATTTGCATAATACCGAGGCTCACAAGAGATTTGCCACTATAAGCATCGGTAGTGATAATATATACTGATTTATTCATCTGAAATAATTTTTTATGTAGGACAAAGTTAAGGTTTTTAGTAGGACTATGAAAAAAAATATCCGATTATTTTATTTTTCAATCACATTTACCAAATCTATTTATTCTCTTTATAATATTTTTTTTGGAGAAAAAACCTCCATATTTTATTCTATTTACAGAAACCCTATACCATTAAATATCAAAATAAAAACATACCCAATAATCTATATAGCAGAAATTATATCAAAAATATTGTTAAAATTATTTGGATGAAATAAATTTATATTACTATATTTGTATTAATTAAAAACAACAATATAATGAGATTTAATAAATTACCTTTAATAGCAATAGCAACTACCGTTGGGAGTATTGCTTTTGCCCAAAGTAGTCGCATCAAGGGAAGAATCACCGATGAGAGCAAATCCCCTATTGCTAATGTAACAATCCAACTACAAAACAACCCCAATATAAAGGCGGTAACCGACGCACAAGGTTTCTATTATATAGAAGTTCCTAAAAACGAATTTATTATGGATATCTACAAGGATGGCTTTGATAAAAAATCCGTAAATATCCACTCTGGTGAATCCGTAAATGAAAACGGAATCACTTACATTAACCTAACCATTCGCCCAAACAACACGCATAATATCCAAGAAGTAGTGATTACGGATAACCCGAGCTTGGTAGCCAACTCCGTTTTTGTATCTACGAAAAAATTGGACAATATCGCAGGAGGAACCAACTTGGCACAACTTACCAACCTCACATCACAACGGTCTCAAACATTAAAAGATGCCCTACAGAGAATGCCAGGGGTGATAATCCAAGAGTTTTTTGGTGGCAACGACCAACCTAGACTCAATATAAGAGGGTCAGGCATCCAGTCTAATCCGCAATCTCGTGGGGTAGCGTTGCTACAAGATGGTATCCCTATCAATTTCTCCGATGGCTCCTATATTATTGGTGTTTTGGAACCTCAAGCATCTAACCTTGTAGAAGTATATCGTGGAGCTAATGCCCTAGAATTCGGTGGGGCAACACTAGGTGGGGCAATGAACTTTATCACCAAAAATGGCTACAATGCGTCGCCTCTTTCTGTAAAATTAGAAGGTGGTAGTTTTGGCTACTATAATATCGCCGCTTCGTCTGGCTTTGCAAAAGGTAAAAATGACGGCTTCGTATCAGTTTCCTACAACAATAGTAATGGCTTCCGTGAATATAATACATCCAGACGCCTCAATGCTCTTGCTAATATAGGTAGAAAATTTTCTGATAAATTAGAATCAAGATTATATGCATCATTTACAGACTTATACTTTGATATACCTGGCCCTCTTACCTTCTATCAATTGAGTAAAGATCCAAGACAAATCAATAAAGGTGCATCATTTGCAGAGCCATTTGCTGCAGGGCCAAATGTATTTCGTGATAGACCAAACAGAAACAGCAAAATACTCCGAATAGGTAGTAGAACCGCCTATAAAATTAATGACAATAGCCTCCTAACAGGGACTATCTATTATCAATATGCGGATGATGTATTTACCTATCCTTCTTATGTGAGAGCCAGTGCCAATAATGATTATGGTGTTCGCTTCACTTATGAAAATAGAACTGAAAGAAACTACTTTACAGCTGGATTACAAATATCACAAGGAACAATGCACCAAAATGGCAGTGCCAATGTATTAAGCAAACCTCTACATAATTTCTTGAAAAATGATTTGATAGCCACTCATAATGTATTTTATGCGAATAACAATCATAACATTACCGATAAATTGACCCTCGCTCTCGGCGTGCAAGTGAGCATCGACAATAGAGAAATACGAGACATATTCCCTACACCAAACAACAGACAACAATGGGTATGGCCAAGTCCAAATGCAGCTACAAATGGAAAGTTAGTAAATTGGGCAAAAGCATCCAATATTAGTAAAGAATATAATTTCTTCGGTATCAACCCAAAAATTGGACTTATCTATAAACTAAATCCAAATGCGAAATTCTATACTAATTTCAGCAGAAGCTACGAACCACCTACATTCTTAGAACTTATCAATGTATCTGGGTCTTCAGTGGCATCTAGCCCAAGCCTATTATCTGCTTCTGATGTGAAAGGGCAAAAAGCCTATACCTTCGAGGTAGGAACCAAAGGACATTTTGGCAAATTACTCCATTGGGATTTGAGTTTCTACAATGCTTGGGTAGAAGACGAAGTGCTTAGTATCACGGGATTCGGCGTATCAGCTATCACCATCAATTCGCCATACAAAACAATCCACAGAGGATTAGAAGCAGGAATAAAATCCACTTTTGCTGAAAATATTTTCTCTAACAGAGGAGATTCCTTCACTTTCTTTGCAAATTACAATTGGGCGGATTTCTATTTTAGAAATGAGAAGAAAAATCAAATTGCAGGTGTCCCAGAGCATTATTCTTTCATTGCATTAGACTACAAACACCCATCAGGGTTCTTCGCCGAAGCAAATATAGAATCCATTTGGAAGAAAACACCTACCGACCACCAAAACACACTCTACCAAGACCCTTACCAAATCTTAGGGGCGAAAATAGGATTTAAGTGGAATAGATGGACTTTCTTCGTACAAGGAAACAATTTGACAAATAAGATATATGCTTCAAGTTACTTAATAAGAGACAAGGCTTTGGTACCGCCACTAAAAAATCCTCAAACAAAACAACCTCTCCCTACTACGAATAAAAACTTCACTGCTTTTATCCCTGGGGTAGAAAGAAACTTTGTCGCAGGAATTAATTTTATTTTTTAACTTTATTTCATAATTATTGGGACAGGCAGAAGTGTTAAGAGTATGGTTGACTTCAATGAGAAATGGAGTAAATTCTAATGCTATAAAAAAAGAAAGAGAGTATAAGTTTCCAATTTAAAAATGAAAACAAATCATAAATACATAAGAAAAGAAAATAAAGATGGAAAAATCAGATATATCTATACAGAAAGAGATATTACAACACAAAATAAAGGTGATGGGGAAAGATTGGGTGCAAGACAGATTGGAGGCAAAAGAGCAGGTCCAAAATATGAGAAAGCACTTGAATTCTTTATCAGAAGAAGAAGCTCACAGACAGGCAGTGGAACAAGCAGAGAAAATCAAAAGACTGAGAGAAGAGAGGAGAATAAAGGGGATTTCATAGAGTATTGCAAGGATAATGGATTGTGGATAGAATCTTTACCTGAAATGTCTCCATACAACTTCCTTGATAAAGGAGTAGAGACAAATGTTTACAGTTATGGGAAAGATAGAGTATTAAAACAAATGACTTTATCTCAACATGAACATCTTGATAGCCCTGTTGAAGATATTTTAGAAAGAATAGCAAACTATAACCTCCTGTCCTTTTTTATTTTTATTAAATAGAAAACTCCCCCACCGAAGTAAGAGGAGTCTGCATTATAGAAATTAAATTATTTTAACCTAATATTTTCTCCAAAATCCTTAATGTAATTAGATAAGTTGGTTTGACCCCCGTAAGGCCAAGCCCACCTGAAGATAGCGTAGAGCCAGTCTCTAATGGATTATCAGAAGCATAATACGCATAACATAGGAACAAATCTTCCGAAATATGATGTCTAATCTTAGAAGCCACTTGTATTGCCTTTTGGTAATGAGCTCCCTCCATCTCTAAGCCTATTGCCTTCCAAGAGGTATTCATAAAGTAGCTTAGGATATCCTTATTCTGTAAAGAAGTCCCCAATACAGTAATCATTGACCCTTCAAAGGCCTTCAATTCGTTATCTTCAAAATCGGACAATTTCAATTTATTTTCAAAGGGGTAATTATCAGCCGTTCCCTCAAAAATATGCGAAGTAGGAATCATAATATCGCCTTTTGTTCCCTTCAAGATACCTGCTTTCCCCATTATGGAGATAGATTTTACTTTCATTTTATTCTCCTCTCCTTCTACATAATATGGGCGAAGTAGTTCATCCATCACTTCATAAGCTTGCTCGCCAAAGGCATAATCAAATACCAACAGTACATCATCACCAGAATAGTTGTATTTTTCAAAAACTGTATTACTAAAATTGATTTTACTCAAATCAATAATCTGAACATCTACATTGCAACCGCTATCATCTTTTATATATATAAGTCCTTGTTTCTGAGAGTACTCTAAAATTTTATCTTGTAGGTCTTTCTTATTGCTAATCTCCTCATAGAGTTTGTAATCTACGGTAGGACCAACTTTTTTCCCTAAGGCATTTTCGGAGAAAAGCATATTTTTCACGGAGTGCATATTTGCCGAAATAATGTGCAAACCCCTATTATGTAAATTACTTTTCACTAAAACTTCCTTCACTTTATTTGCCCATTTTTCTCCAAAGAAATGATGACCTGTTCTCTCCTGCAATATGGCACTGAAATAAATTTCCCTTTGGCGAATGCCCAAGAAATCCTCTAAACTTGCCTTTCCAAGATGGTAGATTATCTTGAATAGTCTATCAGGATTATCTTCGCTACCAAAATCATTATAGGCCTTCAAAGTCTCATCAAAGGTTCTTCCTAAGAGAGATGATAGATGTATTAAGGCCACTTCTTTCTCTTGGCGAGTGAATTTCTTCTCACCAAGGGCTACTTCCTCTATAATCTTCCAAGTGCGAGATGGACGATTTTCTTCATCAGAAATATACCCTAAATTTCGAATTTTGTCGGCCTCTATATACAGAAAAGTGAGATGCGTGAGAATATCATAAATCTCCGAACGCCCCAAAAGCACCTCTATATTCATCTGATATTGGTCTATTCGGTAGCAGTTTCGGCGTCGTTTTCTAGGGACTATCACCTCGAATGTACCTTTATTAAAACCCTCGTCGGAAGTAAGATGCACAAACGGTGTCTCCTCTATTCCCTCTGGTAGTCTATCTAAAACATATAGTAGCCCATTTAGTTCCACCTTATTAACTACCCCCATTGAGCCATAAATCTCAGGAGCGATAGTGAGTAATAATTCCCTAATGGACTCCCCAGAAATCCCCGATGGCTTAAAAAATCCTCTATAAAAAAGATGCCTCATAGAGACATATAATCTCTCGATGGCTTCCGTAGTTTCTCTTGCTCTGTTTATCATAACATTATTTTTTTAGATAAAAAGTGTGTAAAGTTAAACTATTTTTTCTGAAATAGAAAATAAAAAATATCAAATATAGAAAAAGGGATTAACCCAAAATAGGCTAATCCCATAATAATCAATCATTTATAACTATCAAAAATGGAAAGTAACACCAGCCATCACATTCGCAGTTGCTTGTGGGAAATAGTACGCTTTTCCTTTTTTGTATCTTCCATGAGAATAATATTTATTGTTAAGGAAATTATTCACATCAAGTGCAAAAGTAATGGATTTACAGAAGTTAGCAGGTCTCAATTCATATGATAAATTAAGATTATTCACCCAAAAGGCGTCTAATTTAGCATTCGCCTCGTTTTCATTAGTGAGGTATCTTGCGCCTACATATTTTGATACCCAACTTACTTGAAAATCATTAATTGGTATAAAAGTTAAACCACTACTTGCTACTACAGACGGAGAGAAAGATGTATCAGTATCACCCATATTAACAGCCACTTTATTTTGGAGTGAATGATAATTGATATTCCTATTTCTACTCAAAGAGAAATTCGGTTGCCATATCAACTTATCGGAAATTTTCAATAAGGCATCCACTTCTAATCCGAGTCGGTAAGAATTACCGCTATTTTTTCTCAAAGAGTATCCTGTTTTGCTAATATCCCCAGTAAGCACCAATTGGTCTTTATAATCCATATAATATATATTGGCGTTAAGTTTTAGGGTATGAGATACAAGACGCCAACCAAGTTCAAAATCATTCACTGATTCTGCTTTTGGCAATACACTTCCATTGTTTATATTTTCGGCATAATTTTTATAGTCGGAGCGATTGGCCTCTTTAGTAGCTCTTGCGTAAGATAAGTAAAGGTTGTTTCCTTCATCAATTTTATAAGTAACCCCAAATTTTGGATTAAATAAATGAAGTCCTTCGTCTATCTGTACATTACTGAATTTGGATTTAAAGCCGACATATCTATACTGAATATCTCCGAATAAATCCCATTTTTCGTCTAATTGATAAGAAAGTTTTGCAAAGGCAGAAGCCTCATTTTTCTTACCATAATTCATATCTCCTAATCGTTCTCTATGTGCTTTTGTTCCTTTTTCTGTCCAAACATACTCATCAAAGTGGCGACCATCATAAGAATTGGCACTACCTCCGAATACAAAGTCTATTTTATCTTTTTTGTAGTTAGAAGAGAAAGTCGTTCCATAAAAATCGTTATCCAGCAGATACTGAATCACAAAATTGCCATTCTTATCACCCCAATTATCCATTTGTTCCCAATAACCTCTCCCCTTCGTATAATGGAACGCTAGATTAGTAGTCCAATAAGGACTCCATCGCTGTGCCCAATGTAACTGTGCGTGGTCTTGTTGGTAATTATCAGTTTCGTTGTCATAAAAATGCACATTTCCTTGGGCATCGTAGTAAGCACCCGCAGGGTTGTATCGTCTATTGGTTTCAAGTTGTCTAGCGTCAATACCTTTATAAGTAAGGTATGTTTTCTCTGTTCCACCAAATACAAGGGCTTTTATTAAAGTATTTTTATGAGAATATGCCCCTTGGAAAAAGTACGATTTTAGGTTAGCAGAGGCTCTGTCTATATATCCATTTGAATTAATTTTAGACAGTCTCCCTGATATCTCAAATCTATCATTGATTTTACCTGTTGAAAATTTTAATGAATGCTTATGAGCGTTATAACTTCCATAAAAGTTAGCAATTTCGCCATAAGGTTTCTCAGAAACCGCATCAGTAAGCACATTGAGGCTCGCTCCAAATGCACCTGCTCCATTAGTAGAAGTACCCACTCCTCGCTGAACTTGGATACTCTCAGCAGAACCAGCAAAATCCGAAAGATTATACCAATACACCCCTAAC
>CAKAOY010000039.1 GCA_916710115.1 uncultured Bergeyella sp. | reverse complement strand
TGTGTGAAATCCATTTGATAACGGTTTCTAAATAATCTTGGCGAATGGGAGAACCTGACATATATTTTTCACCAATCATATAGGCAGGGCAGTTGGTTTTACTGAAATATCTCTTGGCATCACTGACCCAACTTCCTGAAAAGACCGCATTTCTCAACTCCTGTTCGGTGAGTTTCTCTCCTGCGATGTTGATGGTCTTAAACCACTCTAATTTCTCGCTATCTTCCCCCTCACAAAGGTAAATCATCAGTTTATAATTCAGTATCTGCTCCTTTTGGTCATCTTGTAAATTGTGAAAATACATCTGATGGTCAGAAAATCTATGAGAAAATTCCCCTGTAACATACTGGCAGATAGAGATAGTTCTCTGCTGTCCGTCTATCACCTCATATCCGCCATCACTTCGCACCGCCCAATACATCACATTCAGCGGAAAATTTTTGGTAAGGGTATCTATTACGGCATCTCTCTGCTTATCTTTATAGACGAACTCCCTTTGATAAGGAGGGCGAATATCTAAGCGACCGCCGTAGCCTACCACTCCATTTTCTTGTAAATCTTGGTAGCCCTCCACTAAATCTCTTACGGTGATTTCTTTTAATTAGATTTTCATTTCTTTTCTTTTTTCTCTTTTTTAGACCTTGCTTTGATGGCTTCGTTAGTGCTGGTGATGATTTCCGATGCTTCGGCGGTGAGATTCTTAAACAATTCTGGTTGGGCAATGCTCATCGCTACTAAATACGGCACTGCTTTTTTATTGATAAGCTCTAAAAGTGGCTTTCTCAGACTCGTAGCACTGCTCTTCTCTTTTTGGGAAACTTGTGCTTTCTCGTAATCTGAACGAAGAGCTGCAAAAGCATTTTGCTTGGTTTGAATCTCTGCCAATGCTTCTTTCACCCCTGCAAGTGCCTCAATGGAGGGTTTCAACTCTGTGGCGGAAAAATCACCTAACAGAGAGTTAATCAAGGTAGATTGACTGGCATAGTTCTCCCCCGTTATCTTCACGCCATATTTTTTGAAGATTTCTGCTAATTTTTTAGCGTGAGTTTTTAAGTTTTCCAAAGGGATATTTTCATAGCCTTTGAGGAGTTTATCCAGCACTCTAATGGCTTGGTCTCTTTGGGCATCGGCCTCCTCTAATTTTGATAAGGCTTGGTCGCTTTTCACAGCGGAGGTCATTACTGTGGCTTGTTTTTCTATTTCCGCAAAAGTTTTCGTTAAAAACGCATCATTTTGCACGGCTACCACCGCCTTAAAGGCTTTTACCAAACGGAGAGCGGTATCTCCAAGTTCTGTTACTTTTACTGATGTATTCAGCTTATTCATATTTTATAGATTTATAGATTTGATTTTTTTATTTCTTAGTGTTCTCATTTAGGAATTAAGTGCTTTTCTTTCTTGGCGAAGAATTCCTATTTAGGAATTTGCTCCTTTTTTCTATTTTCTCCCCATTCCTAAACTGAAATTTTTTCCTTTTCTCTCTTGACAAATAATTCCTAAATCAAAATTGCTCATTTTTCTTTGTCAGCAATAAATTTCTGTTTAGGAATAGGTGGGTTATTTCATCTTTCTCTTCACAAAAATTCTTGCATAAGTATTTTTACCTGAAATTAAAGGTCTTGCATCTTTATCTCCTAAAAATGGTAACCCTACAATATCTTCATTATATCCTGCTGATGCAGACATTCCTATTATTTCAAATTGCTCTGGGTTATATTTATTTAAAAAAGTAATCGGTACTCCCATATAGCCATCATAATCTGCTGGGATGTTTGCCACCTTATCTATATTGATAGCATCATAATTATCATATTTAGGATATTCCTCTTCATTATACTTCTTATACAAAATAATCTCTTCGTGGCGTTTATTATGTTCTAAATTAGTAAACCAATGCACTCCTGAAACTCTTATCATTCCTTCTCTATGGTCCCCTGCCGTCGCTGTATCCTCATACTTTGAATAGAAATGTCCCGCTCCCCCCTTAAAACCATATCCTAACCATATTTTATTTTGTGCTATCAATGAAAATATTTCCTTATAAGTAATTGCATTC
The DNA here is from genome assembly GCA_916710115.1 of uncultured Bergeyella sp. Classification (GTDB taxonomy): domain Bacteria; phylum Bacteroidota; class Bacteroidia; order Flavobacteriales; family Weeksellaceae; genus Bergeyella_A. The sequence goes on along the minus strand of CAKAOY010000039.1, from coordinate 6,873 downwards.
TGATGTCCAATTACTATAAACTTCTTGTTATATTCTATAAGCTGAGCAATGTATTCACGGAATAGGGAAAATGGCGGATTGGTAACTACAATATCAGCTTGTTTTAGGAGTTCTATACTTTCCTTGCTTCGGAAATCTCCATCGCCTTTCAGATGGTGTATGCCTATCTCTTCTGGGTTAGGAATATTATCACCGTTTTTATCTCCATTATATTCTAAATAGATGGCGTGCTCGCTATCATTTTGGCTAAACAAATCTCTTTCTTGGTTTTTGTAGCAAGTGGTAATGAGTTTTTTCAGCCCCAAACGCTCAAAGTTATAAGAAAAATAATGAAAGAAGTTGCTTACCCTTGGGTCATCACAATTGCAATAGACTACCTTTCCTCTGAAATGCTCGGTATAGTGTTTCAGTTCGTTTTCTATATCCGCAAGCTGGGTATAAAACTCATCATTCTTCTCACGCTTCGCCGTATGAAGATTGCCGTTCTTTTTAGCCATTTCTCACGGATCTAGGGTTAAACACTACCCCCTCAAACACAAAGAACCCTCTCCCCAAACCACCAGACCGCATAGGGGAGAGAGTTCTTTCTGTATATAAAAAGAAGTTTAGTGATTTAAGCCAAGCCAAGCCAAGCCAAGCCAAGCCAAGCCAAGCCTAAACTTTTTATTGAATTATGCAAATTTTTCATAAGTTTTTTTGTTAAATCTTTCGCAAATTTAGTGATTTTTTATTAATATTCGTTAGTATTATTTATAAAAAACTATCATTGATAACTATTAATCATATTAATTATTATCTTTGCAAGAAAAATATCAGTAATGAATAAAATTTTAGTATGGCTGGGGGTAGCGATTTCCGTAGTATCCTGCTCAAAATCGGTAGAAATAGAAGGCAGTATAAAGAACGCTAATCCCTTAGAAAGATTGGAAGTAATAGAGATGGCAAGTGCGAATACATTGCCTATTGTGAATGCTCCGATAGACAAGAATGGACATTTTAAAATGGAATTTGAAATTCCTAAAAATGGACTTTATTTATTGACTTATGGAGGGAACACCGCTACTTATTACCTAAAACAAGGCGATGCGGTAAGTATGTCGGGCGATGCAGAGAGCTTTCCTATGAATGCGAAATTCGGTGAAGATGGAAAGACGAAGGCCAATAATGATTTTATCAATAAAATCGATGAATATTTCAGAGAGTACAAAAATAAAATCAATATAGAACACCTCGTAGGGAAAGATGAAAAAAACTTTTTGGTAGAATTTAATAAGATAAAAAAGGATTTAGACAATACCTCAAATCGACTTTCTAAGCAACTTAACCCAGATAAAGAAGTTATCAATTATATTGATACGAAACATAAAGTACTCCTATTGTCATTATTAGATATCTACGAAATGGGGCATAAGATGGTTACTAACCAACCGAATTTCAAGGTTTCTAAGCATTTTAATGATTTGAAAAATGAGATACTGAAAGACAGAGATAAAATGGTAGCGGAATTCCCCGAGTTTAGACAATTTGAATTAAGATTACTCAATAATGATTTTCAAAAATTTGCTCAACCTAAACTTCTTAAACAAGGGAATGACAAAATAGTTATTTCGGAGTTATTTTTAGAATTTCTGAAAACAAGGAAAGATATCAGTCCATTGGAAAGAGATTACCTACTCTCCTATACCCTTTCGGAGTATGATTTGAGGCCCAACAATATGAAAAATTATGATAAAATCCATAAAATCATCGATGGACTTACGACTTCTAAGGTGAAAGATGAATTAAAGCAACTCCAAATTGCACGAATGGGTGAAAAAGCTGGTAATTCTCTTAATTTAAATGTATTAAAAGGTAACAAAAACTTTAATTTCAATGAGGTAGCAAAAGGAAAACCTACTTTGGTAATCTTCTACGCTTCATACACGCCGAATATTTCTATCACAATGATACCTATATTAAAGGAAATTAACAATGCCTTTAAATCTAAACTTAATTTTGCCTTCATCAATGTAGATGACACAAAACAACAATTTGAGAAGACAAGTAAATCTTTGCTAAATGGTATTAGTGGAGAACATTATTATTTAGATGGTGGTATTAATTCCAGAGAAGCTTATAAAATTGGTTTATATTCCTTTAATCTTCCTACAATTTTGATATTGGATAAAAATGGAAAACTATACGGCCGTAAGTTCTTTAAAATTGAAGACCCTGAATTGTTAATTGAGCTACAAAGACTTACAGGTATCATAAAGCAAAATTCAGACTTTGCTCCACAGGCATCAGATTTCCAAATAAAAGAATTAGAACCTACGAAATAACAAACAAAAAGAAGCAACCTAATTTGGATTGCTTCTTTATTTTTAAATAGTAGTCAGTCGTAATGTATTAGTCTTACCTCCCTCATACACTGGTGTAGCATTGATATTGACCACTATGTCTCCTTGTTGAACAAAACCATTATGATAAGTGAGCGTATTGACTTGAATAATCGTCTCATCGGTAGATTTTTGTAAATCATAGAAAAAGGCACGAACCCCCCAAATAAGATTTAGCATCGTGATAACCCTCTTATTTGAACTATACACAATAATATGAGCATTCGGACGATAGGAAGAAATCCTCATTGCTGAATATCCTGAGTAAGTCATCGTAATGATAGCCTCTACATTAGTTGTTTTGGCGATTCTTACGGCAGCAAGACAAATTCTATCAGTAATAAATCTATCAGTATTTTCGTGGTTAATATCCGATGTTGCAATAATTGAGTTTTTATAATATTCGGAATCCTCAGCTTTTTTGATGATTTTAGTCATATTTTTCACTACCTCCACAGGATATTTTCCAACGGAAGTTTCCCCCGAAAGCATTACAGCATCGGCACCATCAAGTACTGAGTTGGCAACATCATTTACCTCAGCACGAGTTGGCGTAAGGCTATTAATCATTGTTTCCATCATCTGAGTAGCAATGATTACGGGCTTAGCATATGCTCTTGCTTTTGCCACCAAATTTTTCTGGATAGCAGGCACCTCTTCCATAGGAACTTCTACCCCAAGGTCTCCACGAGCCACCATCAACCCATCACAATACTCAAGTATTTCGTCAATATTTTTTACACCTTCTGGTTTTTCTATTTTAGCAATAATCGGTGTTTTAAAGTTTTTTCCCTTTGGATGATTATGTATAAGTTCTTTTAAATCTATAATATCTTGGGCGTGTCTCACGAAAGATAAGGCTATCCAATCCAACTCTAAATCCAACATAAAATTAGCATCTTGGATATCCTTTTTGGTAAGTGCAGGAAGAGATACGTTGGTGTTAGGTAGATTAACTCCTTTTTTAGAACTAAGCACTCCTCCTTGTATTGTTTTTGCCTTTACAGTATCCTTTTCGTTGGTTTCTACAACTTCTAAAACCAGTTTTCCATCATCAATTAGAATTCTTTCTCCCACCTTTACATCTTTTGGAAACTGCTGATAAGTCATATAAACTCGTGTGGAATCTCCCTCTATTTCCTCATTAGTAAAAGTAAGAATATCCCCTTGATTGAGATAAGAGCCTTCCTTAACTACTCCTACTCGTAATTTAGGACCTTGCAAATCGCCTAAAATACCTACGGAATACCCAAAATCTTTATTAATTTCGCGAATAGTTTCCACATTTTTTCTCACCAAATCATAATCTGCATGAGAGAAATTTATTCTGAATACATCTACCCCCGCCTTGATAAGTTCAATCATCGTTTCGCGATTAGACGACGCAGGACCTAATGTAGCTATCAATTTTGTTCTCTTCAAATTCTTACTCATAATATTGTATTATTTTATAAAGTTCGTTATCTGGTTCTAACTCATATGGTTGTATCTGAAAAAATAAATTTTCAGGTAACGAAATTAGTGAAAAATTCCGAATATTATTTGAAGTTTTTACCAAATATTCCACATCAGTATATTTATCAAGGAGATAGTTATCCTCCGTCTCCTCCACAAATAATCTATCTATTTCTTTGATTTTCGTACAATTTGAATTTTTATTCTGTATGAATAAGATTTTATTTTTCCAATTTGGCTGATGAGCCTCAAATACAATATGGTCGTAGCGATAATATTCTGAAAACACCTCCAAATCCCTCTTTCGCTGATATCTCATGTTTTTCTGACTATTTATCTGAAAAAACAATATATGGGGCTGTAAAAATTTAACTAAACGAGCTAATCCTATACTAATCGGTTCATTATCAGTATCATTAAATAAAGAAAACCGCTTTTTCATTATATATTATTTTAATTCTCTTTTATATCGTTTAGTACACGATATGCTATCTCTGCTGCCTGTTCTTCTGCTTTTTTCTTAGAAAGCGCCATGGCACTAGATACTTGTTGCCCTTCAATAACAACAATAGCCCTAAAAGTAATATTCTTACCCTCTCCTTCTTGAAATGTCTGATATTCAAGTTGTTTTTTATCTTTCTGAGACCACTCTAAAAGTAATGATTTGTACGACGCTACTTGATTTACCAAATTATTAATTTCCTCATTACTGAAAATTCTTTCTAATACGACCTTTCGGCAATTCTCAAAATCAGTATCTAAGAAAATAGCACCTATCAAAGCTTCTATAAGATTTCCAGAAATATTATTTCCCCACGAAGTAGAACATTTATCCTTTGGTAAAAATTTAGTTAATTGGAACTTATCTCCTATCTGATTAAGCGTTTTACGATTAACAATTTTAGATTTTAGTTGTGTCATCTGCCCTTCATTTGCTTTTGGATAATTCAAAAACAAATATGACGAAATAATGGTACTCAATACAGAATCGCCCAAAAATTCTAATCTCTCGTAAGTTTTTTGGTAATTTCTTTTATAGGTAGATTTCAGAGAAAAAGCCTCATGAAACAAACGAATATTCTTTATTTCGTATCCTATAATACTCTGCATCTCGGATACAAATTTAAAATCTTCACCTGAATAAATCGGTTTTTTCTTCTTATTTTTTTTTGATGAAAAAATCGGCAATTTCAGAACAAACTTCGGAAATCTCATACCGATATTTTTTAGATTTTTTTGAATAGAACACAAGCATTATGCCCTCCGAATCCGAAAGTATTACTCATTGCTACTTGTATATCTCTCTTAACCGCTTTATTGAATGTGAAATCCAAACGAGAATCAATTTTCTCATCATCTGTAAAATGGTTAATCGTAGGAGGAACAGCCCCCTCGATAATAGTGTGCAATGCAGCAATTGCTTCAATAACTCCTGCAGCACCAAGTAAATGCCCCGTCATTGATTTTGTAGAATTAATTTGAATATTGTATGCATGTTCTCCAAACAACTTCACAATCGCCCCTGATTCTGCAATATCTCCAAGCGGTGTAGATGTTCCGTGCATATTAATATGATTGACTTCTTCTGGTTTTACACCTGCATCCTCTAAGCAAGATTTCATCACCATATAAGCTCCTATTCCCTCTGGATGTGGTGCTGTCATATGGTACGCATCTGCTGAAAGACCTGCTCCTGCCAATTCCGCATAGATAGTAGCTCCTCTCTTCACGGCGTGCTCGTATTCTTCTAAAATAATAGAACCTGCCCCTTCTCCTAGCACAAAACCATCTCTATCTTTATCAAATGGTCTTGAAGCTGTCTCTGGACTATCATTTCTCGTAGAAAGAGCCATTAAAGCGTTAAAACCACCTACTCCACTAGCTGTAACCGCCGCTTCGGAACCACCACAAACGATAACATCTGCCTTTCCTAATTGGATAAGCATTTTTGCATCAATAATAGCATTTGTAGATGATGCACAAGCCGAAACCGTAGTATAGTTAGGTCCGTGGAAACCATACTCCATAGAAATGTGACCTGGAGTAATATCTGCAATCATCTTTGGAATAAAAAACGGATTAAATCTTGGAATGCCATTAGAATTTGCAAATCCTAAAACCTCTGTTTCAAAAGTTTCAAGACCACCGATACCAGACCCCCAAATTACTCCAACACGAGTTTTATCCACGCCATCCTCTATAAGTCTGGCATGAGCAACAGCCTCTCTGGCAGCTACTAACCCTAGCTGAGTACTTCTATCCATTTTTTTCGCTTCTTTTTTCTCAAAGTGTTGCAAAGGGTCATAACCTTTCACTTCACAAGCGAAACGAGTTTTAAAATTCGTAGAATCAAAAAGAGTAATCGGAGCAGCACCGCTCTTACCTTTTATAAGGGCTTCCCAGTATTCTTTCGCATTATTACCAATAGGTGTTATCGCACCAAATCCTGTTACAACTACTCTTTTTAATTCCATAGATTTTTTGTTTTTAAGTTAAATTATTTATTTACTGTTTTTTCAACATACTCAATAGCATGTCCTACAGTAGTGATTTTTTCTGCTTGGTCATCAGGAATTTGGATATTAAATTCTTTTTCAAATTCCATAATAAGCTCAACAGTATCCAAAGAATCTGCTCCTAAATCATTCGTGAAGCTCGCTTCTGGAGTTACTTCTGTTTCTTCAACATCTAACTTATCAACGATAATCGCTTTTACTCTTGATGAAATGTCTGACATAATACTTTTATTTTAGTTATAATTATTTTTGCAAAAATAAAAAAATATTTTTATCTGAAAAATTTTAATATCAATTAGTCTATATTTTTCTATCCTTTTTTTTATAACATATTAATAATTAAATATTTACTAATTTATCAAAAAATAAAAAAATATTTTTATCTGAAAAATTTTAATATCAATTAGTCTATATTTTTCTATCCTTTTTTTTATAACATATTAATAATTAAATATTTACTAATTTATCAAAAAATAAAAAAATATTTTTATCTGAAAAATTTTAATATCAATTAGTCTATATTT
>CAKAOY010000038.1 GCA_916710115.1 uncultured Bergeyella sp. | reverse complement strand
ATTTCGCTCCAAAATACGACTCTCCCTGCGAAATTGAGTGAGAATCCATTACTTCATACATGGTCTCTATCGCTAGAAATGCAGTTTTATTTGCTTTTACCATTTGTAATATTCTTTTTTAGGCGTTTTTTACTGCTGGTACTTCTTATTTTGGTGGTTTTACTTACGATATATTCGTCTTACGAAATTTATTTTTTAGATAATCAGCAGAAGATTTATTTTTCTTTAATTAGCAGGATACCAGAGTTTTTGATAGGTTCGGTTTATGCCATCATTTTTAAGAATGGAGTAGATTTATCCAGAGTAAAGAATAATTTTATTGCGATTGTAAGCTTGTCAATGCTCATTTTTTGTGCATATTTTTATACAGAGGATACCTCGTTTCCAGGAGTATTGGCACTTTTTCCGTGTGTAGCAGGAGCAAATATTTTGGTGATGAGAAATAATATCATTACGGAGTTTTTGTCTTGTAAAGTGTTGGTTTTCATAGGAGAATTGTCTTATTCTTTGTATTTATGGCATTGGGGGATTATGGCGTTTGTTCGGTATGCTAATGATTCTTATGATTTTTCGGCGGTGCAAATGCTCTTCGTGGTAGTGGTTACATTTGTGCTGAGCTATGTATCGTATTATTTATTGGAAAAGAGATTTCGTAGGAAAGATAATTTTCATTTTGCAGTGGTATATGTCCCCGTTTTAGTAGTTTTTTTTGTGTTTTCTACTCAGATGAAGCATATGGGAATAGTAGTCTCGAGACAAGTACTAGATAAGTATGCTCGTCCATTGGTAGGACTGAAATCTCACTACGAAAATCAAGAGGAAAAGATGGGAGACTTATCTAAAAATGATAAAATAATTCTTATTGGCGATAGCCATGCTTTGATGCTGAAACCATTTCTCGATACATTAGGGAAAGAGTATCATTTCTCATTTAATACCTTGACTTGTAGTGTGTATCCAGCGATAGAAGGTATAAAACGAGAGGAAGTCCCTAATAATCGTAAGAACTTCTATGATTATTCCCGAAAACTAATACCCCATACGAAGAAAATGATTGCTGATAGTGAGATTATCATCATCAATAGTGTAGGATTTGAGAGACTACCATCAATGAAAGTTGCTTTGGAGAAATTGGCTTCGGAATTGAAATCCAACCAAAAATTAATTCTGATAAAAACTTTCCCAAAACTCAATAAAAATCCATTAAAACAATATAAAACTTTTATATCCATCGGTGGCGAGTTGAAGAACAGAACTAATCCTAAAAATGAAAAAATATTGAAAAAAATCGTCCAAAAATATCCTAATGTCTATATGTATGATATTTCGAAAAGTGATATTTTTGCAACACCAGGGTATATTAATGGTATTATTTCGTATTATGATAATAGCCACATTAACCACTATGGAGCGATGCAACTTACTAGGGATTTAGGGCAAGATTTTATGCAGTTTTTTGATAAAATAAAGAATAATTAATATGAAAGCACTGATTTTTTCGGCAGGGAAAGGTACTCGACTAAAACCATTCACTAACCAACATCCAAAAGCATTGGCAAAGGTGAATAATATCCCCTTGCTCGAGCGAAATATTAAATATTTACAATCTTTCGGTATTAATGATTTTGTGATAAATATTCACCATTTTGGTGAGCAAATTATAGATTTTTTGGAGGAAAATAAGTTTTTTGATGCCAAAATTGAAATTTCAGACGAAAGAGTTGAACTATTAGAAACAGGAGGTGGATTGCTTTTTGCACGCCATTTTTTAGAGCAAGAAACCGATTTTTTAGTGATGAATGTCGATATTCTCACCAATCTGAATATTTTCAATTTTGTGAAATTTCATCAAGAGAATAAAAATATTATTTCTCTGGCTGTTTCTGATAGAAAAAGTTCTCGAAAATTACTTTTTGATAGCCAGATGATCCTCAACGGATGGCAGAATGAGTCTTCGGGAGATGTTATTTATGGAAATAAAATTGAAAACCTTACTCCATTAGCTTTTAGTGGAATACATTGTATTAATTCTACATTTTTAAAAATGATAAAGAAAAAAGGAAAATTCTCCATCATTGAAGAATACATTTTCCAAATGAAAGATATAGAGATTAAAGGCTACCAACACGATGCTCTATTGATAGATGTGGGGAGACCAGAGTCTGTCGTGGAGGCTGAGAAATACTTTAAATAAAAAAATATGGACATTGATATAACTTCGTATAGAGAGATTTTAGATGAATTTACAAAAGGCGATCAAATACTCTCAGAAATAGGGTCTTGCATAGCTATATTGGGGTCGGCAAGGTTATCTTCGGAAAATAAATACTATCAACTAGCGATAGAAATTGCTGAGGAAATTGCCGATATTGGCTTTGGTATTATTACAGGAGGTGGACCAGGCATAATGGAAGCGGGAAATAGAGGTGCAAAAAATAAAGGAGTAAAATCTGTTGGGCTGAATATAGAATTACCATTTGAACAGTATAGTAATGTATATACTGACGAGAGTGTGTATTTCAGTCATTTCTTTGTTCGCAAAATGATGTTTATGAAATATTCCAAGGGAATAGTAGTACTACCAGGGGGCTTTGGTACATTAGACGAGTTCGTAGAGATGCTTGCCTTAATCCAAAATTCTAAAAATAACAAAATACCTCTTATTCTGGTAGGTTATGAGTTTTGGAGTGGTCTTTTGGGCTGGTTTCGTGAGGTTCTTCTTCCAGAAAAACTCATTGCAGAAAGGGATTTGCAAATATTTCGTCTTGTGGATACAGCTGACGAGGTTGTTAAATATATCAGAGAATTTTATCCGTAAATTAGGAGAATATATTAAAAATTGTATATTTGCTAAATATTAACAATCAAAATGAATTAAAATGAAAAATTTATTGTATATCGTTGGAGCTTTTATTTTATTGGGATTGATGAATTTTGCTAAAATGGACTTCTTCTCATCAATGACGAAGGCCGATTATGATGCAGCAAGTAAGTCTCTGAAATTCACTGCTAAAATAAATGTTGAGCATATTGCAAATACAGTAAAAATCAATCCAAACTCTGCTGGTTTTGAGGCAGGTGTGAAGAAATATGTTGGGAATAATTTCGCTGTGGAAATAAATGGCTCTATAAAGTCTATTACCTTCACAGGAAGCCAGATAAGCGACGAGGCAGTATGGCTATATTTTGAAGTGAATAATGTGGAAAGTATATCTACAATGAAAATTAAAAATACAATATTGTTTGATGCCTATCCGAAGCAGTTCAATGTAGTGAATATCGTGTATAAAGGACAACAAAAAACAATGAATTTCCAAAAAGGAAAGGAGATAAACGAAGTATCATTTTAAAATAAAAGGCTTAGAATATTCTAAGCCTTATTAATTTTATCTCCCATCTACGCAGAATATAGAATACTGCACAGAAGTTGCTGTCTTGAAGATGGTTTTTATTTTTCTCAAATCGCTTCTTGCACTTTCTTTTGTGAAATAGCTACCTGCTAAAATCTTATAGTTAGGCCTTAGGGACGCATCTACTTCCACTTTCAGAGTGGGAAAATTTTGTCGAAAATCAACTTTTATTTTATTGGCTTCATCGTTGGATTTTGCTGTAGCTACTAATATTTTATATCCCATAATTCTTGGGTTTTGTCTGCAAATTTCAGCAGTAGAATTTTTTCTTTTAGGGATAATTATTTTTTCTTCCGTATGGGGTGGGGCTTCTTCTGTTTTGATGATTTTTGTAGTTACTTCTTTGCAATTTTCCCCCATCTGTTTCATTAGACGGGTAATATTGGCATTAGCAGAGATACTCAGTTCTGTACCGTTTAAGGTATCTTTTTTCGTAATAATTTGGGCTTTTGAGATAGAAAAACTAAAAGCACCGATTAATAAAAATATTTTCAATAGTGATTTCATTGATGAAAAATTTCAACAAAAATAAATAAAAAAAACTTTCTAAAAAATAGTTTTTCTTCATTCTATTGAAAATAGTATTTTGATAAAATAGCGGGAATGCCTACTTTTGTCGCCACAAATTTTAATACCAATTATGTGGAATAGAGTGTTTATCGCGGTGTTTTTCTTCGTGCTTTTTTCTTGTAAGAAAGACCAAAAAGAGCGTGGCTACCAATCGGATTTGCCAAATTTTGGAAATATCAATATAGATAAAGTATTTTCGAAATCGGATAATTATCTCCATAATAAAGATTCTATAAAGCAAAAATTGATAGGATATTATCGAAAAAATTGGGAAAAAGGAGATTTATGGGGAGGTTTTTTGGTAGCAAAGGGAGATAATATTTTATTTGAAAGATATCAAGGGTTTACTGATGAATCTCAGCAGAAGCCTATAAATGAAAATACACCAATACATATCGCTTCGGTGAGTAAACCATTCACGGCAATGGCAGTTCTGAAATTGGTGGAGGCTGGGAAATTGCAACTTAATCAGCGTATTATAGATATTTTTCCAAAGTTTCCTTATCCAAAAATTACCATTAAAAATCTACTAAGCCACAGAAGTGGGTTGCCGAAGTATGAATATTTTGTGGAGGAGATTCATCCAAGACCTATTGAATTGAATAAGGATTTCCTCACTAATCAAGATGTTTTAGACTTATTGGAAAAATATCATCCCGATTTGGCAAGTCCGCCCGATACGAGGTTTATGTATTGTAATACAAATTACGCAATTCTAGCTCTTGTTGTAGAAAAAATAACGAATAAACCTTTCCCAGAGGCTATGCAAGAGATGATTTTTAGACCTCTGAAAATGAAAAATACCTTTATTTTTGAGAAAAAATATTTGCATACAGCTTCAAAATCCTTCTACCAAACGGAAAAGGAATATCCGTTGAATAATCTGGACTTAATATATGGAGATAAAAATGTATATACCACGCCGAGAGATTTGCTGAAATTTTCTAAGGCGATGTTTTCAGTAAAATTTTTGGGTAAAGCTATTAAAAATCAAGTATTTATGCCGTATTCCAATGAAAAGGGAGGAGTGAATAATTATGGTTTGGGCTTCCGAATGAAAATTTTTGAAAACGGAAAAAAACTTACTTATCATAACGGCTGGTGGCACGGCAATAATGCTGTTTTTGTACATTTAGAAAACTCTAAAATTACGATAATCGCCTTAGGAAATAAGTTTTCTAATAGGGTATATTCAGCTACGGCATTATCTTCGTTGTTCGAGGATTTTCCATACAAAATCGAAGAAGAAAAATAAATAAAATTTTTTAGAATGAATATTACAGAAATTGTGTCATATATAGGCTATTTGGCCTCTGTTTTTATTGTGCTGAGTTTTGTGTTTAGAAATTTAATGACAGTGAGACTCATCAATCTTATTGGGTGTATTTGTTTCGTTATGTATGGTTTTTTCATTGCAAAGGAACCTCTATATCCCGTAATTATTCCTAATGCGATACTTTCTTTTGTCCAAATTTTTTACTTAGTGAAGGGAAATAAATAGAATATTTGGAAGGTTGCCGTTTTTTTTTGTCAAAAATTATTTCACTACCTTTGCTAGTCTCTATTTAAAGAATGTATTAGTGGTTATTCTACAGTTTTGGTAGGGTAGTTCAGTCATTATAGTATCTAATATAAGATATGTTATTTTTTTAATTTTAATCATAAATATATGATTATCAATATACAATAGAACAAAATGGCAAGAAAAAGAAATAAAATTTTATCTCAAAAAAATCATAATAAATTAAAAGAAATTGGGCGATTGATAATGAGATTTATTAATCAAAACCAATCAAAGTCATATAATTATAAACAAATTTCGGAGGCAATAGGCTATAAGAATCCACGCCAGAGAGAGCAGGTAATCCAGTCGTTGCATCTATTACGAGGTGAGGAGAAAATTAAGGAGACTGAAAAAGGGCGTTATACCATTAATATTTCCACGAGCAATACTTTTGAGGGAATTATAGATTTTAATCAATCTGGAAATGCCTATGTGAGCATTGATGGAGTTGATGAGGATATCTTTATTCATATGAAAAATGTAAAAGATGCTCTGCAAGGCGATAGAGTTCTTATACTGCTTCATCATTACAAAGGAAAAAAGTTGGAGGGGTCTGTGTTGGAAGTTTTGGAGAGAAAACGAACGGAGTTTGTGGGCACCTATGAATGCGTGAAAAATAAAAATTATGGATTCGTAGTTGGAGATAAGAAAACAATCAATACAGATATTTTTATTAGCCAAGAATACACCAATGATGCTCAAAATGGAGATAAAGTATTGGTGAAAATCCTAAAATGGGATGCCAAATCCAAGAACCCAGAGGGGGAAATTATCCGAGTTTTGGGAAAACCAGGAGAACATGAAACAGAGATACATGCCATATTGGCAGACTACGGCTTGCCGTATAGTTTTCCCGAAGAGGTAGAGGCTGAAGCTAATAAAATAGATAGGCAAATTCACAATGATGAGGTGATAAAACGGAGAGATATGAGGAATACTCTCACTTTTACTATTGACCCTAAAGATGCTAAGGATTTTGATGATGCTTTGTCTATCAATAAGTTAGAAAATGGTAATTGGGAAATAGGAGTGCATATTGCAGATGTATCTTATTATGTGAGACCAAATACAAAACTTGACGAGGAGGCATACAGCCGTGCTACATCTATCTATCTTGTAGATAGGGTTGTTCCAATGCTTCCAGAGGTACTTTCTAATGATGTTTGTTCGCTCCGCCCAAACGAAGATAAATATACATTCTCAGCAGTTTTTGAGATAAATGATAAAGCTGAAATAAAAAATCAATGGTTCGGTAGAACTATAATCCATTCCGATAGAAGATTCACCTACGAAGAAGCTCAAGAAAGAATAGAAACTGCCGAAGGAGATTTGGTAGAAGAAATATTAGTGCTCAATAGATTAGCAAAAATCCTCCGCCAAGAGAGAATAGATAATGGAGCCATAACCTTTGATAGGAGTGAGGTAAAATTTAATCTTGATGAAAATAATGAGCCTATTGGGGTGTATTTCAAAATTAGTAAAGATGCAAATCATCTGATTGAGGAATTTATGCTTTTAGCAAATAGAAAAGTATCAGAGTTTATCTCTGTTAATCAGCAAAATAAACCGACAGAAAACACCTTCATTTATAGAACTCACGATGACCCCGACCCAAGCAAGTTGGAGGCATTGAAAGAATTCGTATCTACCTTTGGATACACGATGGATATTTCTAATACACAAAAGGTAGCCCAATCAATGAATACTCTTCTTGCCTCTGTGAAGGGTAAAGGTGAAGAGAATATGATAGAAACCTTAGCAATGAGGTCAATGAGTAAGGCGGAATATTCTACCGACCCGACGGGGCATTATGGTTTGGGATTTGAGTATTATACCCATTTTACTTCGCCTATCCGTCGTTATCCTGACTTGATTGCTCACCGACTTTTGCAACATTATTTGGACAAGGGAAAATCCCCCGATAGAGCATCCTACCAAGTGCAGGCCCAGCATTGCTCACAGATGGAACGCCTAGCCTCCGATGCTGAGCGAGATAGTATCAAATTTATGCAAGTGAAATTCATGGAAAATCGCTTAGGAGAGACTTTTAATGGGGTGATTTCTGGAGTTGCAGAGTTTGGTTTTTGGGTAGAAATACCAGAAAATGGAGCTGAGGGCCTTATTCGCCTACGAGACCTTACCGATGATGTTTATCAGTATGAAGCTCATAATCACGCAGTGGTAGGAAAGCAAACAGGAAATCAGTATCAACTTGGAGACAGCATTAAAATAAAAGTTGTGAGAGCTAATATTTTGCAAAAACAATTGGATTTCCAAATAGTGGAAGAGAACATCCTATAAATCCAAAATTAAAATATTATCATATTTTTTAACTTATTTTTGATGAAAAATGTATAGTATTATCGATATTGAGAGCAATGGAGATGGATATAGACACGAGTGTATTATTGATATTGCTATTTTTAAATTTGATGGGCATAGAGTAGTGGATCAATTTATGTCTCTGGTCAATCCAGAGGCAAAAATCACACATTATGTACAAAAATTGACAAAAATTACTCCAAAAATTGTAAAAACAGCACCTAAATTTCACGAAATTGCAAAACGAATTATAGAAATTACCGAAGGGACAACTCTCGTCGGGCATAATATTGAGTTTGATTATAGAATGCTCCGTCAATCTTTCCAAAGATTGGGCTACGACTTTAAAATTAATGTATTAGATACAATACCATTGGCCCAAAAACTTATTCCCGAAGCTGAGAGCTATTCTCTTGGGAAACTTACGGAATCTCTGGGAATACCGCTTATTAATCGCCACCGAGCAGATGGTGATGCCAGAGCTACTTTGGAATTATTTAAACTACTTATGTCAAAGGATAATGATAATGAAATTATTCAAAAGCAATTTGAAGAAACCAATGCCAAAAGCTATGTGAATAGAGTAAAAGAACTTACTCAGGATTTACCAAATGAGAAGGGAATTGTCTATCTGCAAGACAAAAATGGGAATATCCTTTACTCTGATTTTATGAGTGATATGAATAAGTCGGTGAAGTATATTCTAAATTCTGATGCAAAAAAATGGGAGAAAATACAAAAGAAATGTGAGCAAATACATTACGAATTATTAGGGCACAAGATTATTGGAAAATTGATTCTCAGAAACAAAAATATTATTAAAAAAGAAGATTTGCCTTTCGGATTATATTATAAGTCAGAAAAATACATTGTAGAAAAAACAAACCTAAACAAAGGTAATATACCTCTGCTGAAATTCCAATCTTTTACACAAGGAATAAAGGTTGTTAATTTCATAAAATCCATCCCAGAGTATGCTGATGTAGAAATTTTGAAACAAAAAATCAGTCTAAAAGGACGAAATGAAATTTGGACAACCAGCGGACGAAGTTTGGGTGAAAAATCGTTTATTATCCTAGAAAAAGGAAAAATTGTATCCTTCGGATTTTATAAATACTACAATCAACAATCAAAAGATCCTCTTACATTTGAACAAAA
>CAKAOY010000037.1 GCA_916710115.1 uncultured Bergeyella sp. | reverse complement strand
AACGCTGAACGCTGAACGCTGAACGCTGAACGCTGAACGCTGAACGCTGAACGCTGAACGCTGAACGCTGAACGCTGAACGCTTTCAGTGTATCAAAGATACGGATTTTCAATAAGTTATGCAAATTTTCAGGCATCTATTTTTATTTTCTTTTTTATCCTTTTTAAGTTTCAGGCAAATATAACGAATTATTAATGATTATCGATAAAAGAATGCTTATCTTTGCTTAAAAATAGAAAAATATGTTCACAGGAATCGTAGAAGCCATCGGCACCATACAAAATATAGAAACCGACGGAAGTAATATCCACTTCACGCTAAAATGCCCATTCGCCTCATCACTGAAAATAGACCAAAGCGTAGCCCACAACGGTTGCTGCTTGACCGTAACCAAAGTAATGGACGACACCTACAAAGTAACCGCCATAGACGAAACCCTCCTAAAAACCAACCTCGGAAAATGGAACATCGGCACTGAAGTAAATATAGAACGATGCACCCAAATGGGCGGTAGATTAGACGGACATATCGTACAAGGACATATCGATAAAACAGGCATCGTGAAAAGTATTGAAGACAAAGACGGAAGCCACTACATCACCATAGAATATCACGAAACTGATGAATATACCACCGTGCCACAAGGCTCTATCACCATCAACGGAGTAAGCCTCACCGTAGCACACTCTGGAAAAAACCAATTCTCCGTGGCTATTATCCCCTACACTTGGGAGCATACCAATATGCACTGCCTACGCCCAGGAGATATCGTCAATTTGGAATTTGACATCATCGGAAAATATATCTCCAAACTACTGAAAAAACAATTTTCACAAAGACCCATCTAACTCTAAAAATCCTTGATGAAGCCTTTCTCTTTCAAACAATTTAACATTAACCAATCCGAAAAAGTATTCCGCATCGGCACCGATGCCGTGCTTCTGGGAGCATTAGCAGGCGTCTTTGGCAAACAAAATATTTTGGAAATAGGCACTGGGACAGGTATCATCTCCCTAATGCTCGCCCAAAGAAACTCGGAAGCCAATATAACAGCAATTGACATTAACCCCGAAGCAGTGGGCTTGGCAAGGGAAAATTTTGAGAACGCCCCGTTTAAAGAGCGTTTAAAGGCTTTTGAAAAAGATTTTAAAACTTTTGATAATAGTGATAAGTTTGATTTCGTAGTATCTAACCCACCCTATTTTGATGCTAACTCCTCCACAAAGGATATCTTAGCACGACAGAGAATAGAACTTGACTTCTCAGATTTAATATGTAATACCGCCAAAATTCTTTCTGTTGATGGTATTTTCTCAGTAATTATCCCCGCTGATGAAAGAGCAAAATTCATTAACCTAAGCAAAGAACATCAATTATACCTCACCAGAAAAATTGATATTTATGGGATTGCTGGTGGAACACTTCGGCGGAATATTTTAGAGTTTTCAAAAAAATCTCTATCCCCCAAAGTGGAAACCTTCATTATAGAAAAAGCTCCGAGACAATTCTCGGAGCAATATTTACAAGCTACAAAAGATTTTCATTTATTCAAATAGTTCTGCGGTCTCTAATACAGATACCTTTCCGTCCTCACATTTGATAGCCTCACCAGGGAAATTTTGTATCATATGATAATCGTGAGTGGCCATAATAACGGCAGCATCATTCTCGTGAGCGACTCTTTTTAGGAGTTCCATAATTTCATTAGAAGTCTCAGGGTCTAGATTTCCCGTAGGCTCGTCTGCCAATATAAGTTTCGGATGATTAAGCAAAGCTCGTGCAATAGCCACCCTCTGCTGTTCTCCTCCCGAAAGCTCGTGAGGCATTTTGTGTTTTTTGGATTTCATACCAACGCTATCCAGTACCTCGTCTATACGATTTTCTATCTCGTGTTTATGTTTCCAACCTGTGGCTTCCAAGACGAATCTTAGATTTTTCTCAACACTTCTATCAGATAATAACTGAAAATCTTGAAATACGATACCTAATTTTCTCCTAAGGTTCGGTATATCCGATGGACGGAGCTTAGATAAATCAAATCCTACCACAGTCCCTTGTCCTGCTCCCAAAGGAATATGCCCATAAATAGTTTTCAGTAAAGAAGACTTTCCAGAACCTGTTTTACCAATGAGATAGCAAAATTCACCTTTTTGTATTGTTAGATTTACATTGCTTAGCACTGTGAAATTTTTTTGGACAATTTTTGCATCAGAAAGGGTAATTATCTCATTTCCGAAATCATTCTTATGTGACATAATTTTATTTTTAGAGTTGATAATTAAAATTATTTTGTTTTTATTCTAGCCAAAAATACTCAAAAGATTTGGGACAGCCAAAAACTTTAATACTTTTTAACAACAAAAAAAATGCTTAGAAAAAATCCTAAGCACCCATATTTTTCATATTTTATAGATTATCTCTTAGCTCTTGATACACTAACAGTTAATCTTTTTCTGCCCTTTGCTCTTCTTGCAGCCAAAACTCTTCTTCCGTTCGGCGTGGACATTCTCTCTCTAAATCCGTGCTTGTTTCTTTTCTTTCTCTCCGATGGTTGGAATGTTCTTTTCATTACTTAAATATTATAAGGTGTTCTACGATATTTCTCTTAAATTGATTTTGCAAATATATTACTTTTTTTGATAAATACAAAACATATTAAAAAAAAATTATCTTTGCAAAAAAAATAATATGTTTAGAATCATCTCTGGGCAATGGAAAGCAAAAAAAATATCTGCCCCAAAACACTTTATAGTTCGCCCTACGACCGATTTTGCAAAAGAAGCTCTGTTTAGCATTTTGGAAAATAGATACGATTTAGAATACTGCTCCGTGCTAGATTTATTTGCTGGTATTGGCTCTATTACCTTAGAATTTGCATCAAGATACTGCCAAGATATTACTTCCGTAGAAATAAATCCTAAACATACAGCATTCATCCATAATACAGCAAAGCAACTAGAAATGATATCTCAAATCAATCTACAAAAAGGTGATGTCTATGATTGGCTGAAAAAAAACCGCAAAAAGAAACAATATGATATCATTTTTGCTGACGCACCTTTTGACGAAACCGACGAAAACAAATATTATGAATTAATAAATTTAGTTCTTGAAAATGAATACATTAAGGAAAATGGTATTTTCGTATTGGAACATAATAGCCGTTTAAAACTATCTCACCCTAACATTACAGATACTCGTAAATACGGAAATATTAATTTTTCTCTATTTAAAACTAACACCAACAAATAAAACCAATAACCCTTTCTTTTTTAGAAAGGTTTATTATATGAATCAAGAGTCCTCTAATGAAGACTCTTAAAACACCAAATCACAAAATATTAATATGAAAAAATTTACTTTAAGCAATTTTGTGACTCGGCTGGGATTCGAACCCAGGACCCATACATTAAAAGTGTATTGCTCTACCAGCTGAGCTACCGAGTCATTTTTTATTTTCTGTGCCTGCGACTGGACTCGAACCAGCACATCCTTAAGGATACCACCCCCTCAAGATGGCGTGTCTACCAATTTCACCACACAGGCTAAAAAATGTGACTCGGCTGGGATTCGAACCCAGGACCCATACATTAAAAGTGTATTGCTCTACCAGCTGAGCTACCGAGTCTCCTTTGTAACTTCCGTTAAAAGTGGTGCAAAGATACAACTTTTTTTTATATATCCAAATTTTTTTCGCACTTTTGTATAAAAAAAATATGATTATTTCCATCTGCGGGTATATGGGTAGCGGTAAATCACACATTTCTAACCTATTAAGTAAAAAAATAAATTATAAACTTTTTGACCTAGACAAAACTATATCTTCTCAAATAGGTATGGCCATTACCGAAATTTTTGAGAAAAAAGGTGAAGTATTTTTCAGAAAAAATGAAAAAGAAATACTACATACCCTACTACAAACCGAAGAAAATTGTATCCTGAGTTTGGGCGGCGGTACTCCTATTTATTATGATAATATTGATACTATCAATAAAAAATCAATCTCCATTTACTTGCGAACTTCGGTAAGGACACTTTGCCAACGGCTTTTAGCCAACAAAAATAAACGCCCCTTAATTGCTCATATTAAGGATGAAGATTTGGCAGAATTCATTGCCAAGCATCTATTTGAGAGGGGACCATTCTACAACAAATGCCAAATAATTATAGATACCGACCACAAGACTCCCGAAGAAATTGTCGCAGAAATTATTAATCATCTACATCTTCCTCATCATCAATAGTAGTGAAAAAATCATCCCAATCTGTTGATAATGATGATATTGAAATCTCTTTTTCTATAAACTCACCTAGGTCCCTTCTATCTTTTTTAGTTGGTCTTCCTTCACCTTTTGCTCGATAGTAGTTTTGTTCCAAACGTTTCATTCGCAGAATTTCGTATTGCTCTTTATCTGTTTGGTCTTGAATATATTCGGGAACGAGTTTGGCTCCTAGCCGAGATTTTGGAATTTGTAGGATTTTTATTTTTAGTTCAATTTGATTTTTTTTGATAAAAATAGTATCCCCTTGCTTCACTTCTTTTGATGCTTTTGCAAATTGCCCTCCAATACTCACTCTGTTTTTTTTTATTTCATCAGTAGCAATGGAACGCGTTTTATAAATCCTTACACTCCACAAAAATTTATCTATTCTCATTGTATTTATTTAATAATCAATAAAATAACCTCTAATTAATAATTATTAGAGGTTATATGTTTTATCTCGTTTCAGCCTTATAAATTTGGAAATTAAACACAAAATTTCTATTCCTAAATATTCCCAAATAATGTGGGTCTCTGGCATAAGCAAGTCTTGATGGTACGATAATCACTCCTTGCAAATTGTATCCCTCATTATCACTTTTATCAAATGCCTTGAATTCCTTTAAACCCTCTTGGAAGCCTTCTATTTCGTAATAACTTCTTTTTTTAGCATCATTGGTTGTTGCTTTATCCAATACTGATTGATTCACATAGTAATAATATGGGTCTTTTTCGGGAACCCCACTTGCATCGATGGTATTTACAAAATTCAATTCCGAAGTATATGAAACATTCCCTGATGCCTCCTTTTGAGAAAGAAAAGTCTGCGTTTTTGTCATTATATGTAAAATATCCTTTGCTCCAATAGTTTTTCCATTGGCAGGTTGTGCTTTTTCTCTCTTAATGATGATAATACCATTTTCCAATTTCTTGGGGTTCAAATCGCTTAATTTTTTTTCATTATCATCACGAGTATCTGTTTTATCGAATTTAGTAACTACTCCTTGGCTATTTAAATAATGCTCATCTAGATATTTTTCTATTGCTTTATCATCATTGGTATTTTGCTCTGCAAGACTTTCTACCTCCTTTTCTCCTGTTTTTGAAGAATTTTTATCATCCCTATTACAAGATTGAATAAATAAGGCTATCATTACAGCAAATAATATTTTTTTACTCATTTTATTAATTTATTAATTTATATATTTGAGATTTAATTTTATTTCTCTAAAAGTAGACTACACCACTCCTCTCTTTGTTGTTTATTTATCAATCTAAGTCCTTGTTTATCACATACTTCTAAAATATCTTCAACATCAAAAAAACATAGACCTGAGAGTAATAATTTACCTTTATCTCTCAAAACAGAAACATACGTTGGTATATCAGAAATCAAAATATTTCTATTAATATTTGCTAAAATAATATCAAAATCTTCGCCACCAAGATTATCGGCTGTTCCTTGCGAGATTCTAAGCTTCACATCATTTCGTTCTGCATTTTCTATGGAATTCTCAACTGACCATTCGTCAATATCAATTGCTACAACCTCCGAAGCATCTTTTTGTTTTGCAAAAATCCCCAAGACGGAAGTTCCACACCCCATATCCAATACCTTTTTATCCATAAAATCCATATCCAACATTTGTTGAATCATTAGATGGGTAGTAGGATGATGCCCCGTTCCAAAGGACATTTTGGGCTGAATAATAATCTCGTGGAGATTTGGATTTTCTTGATGAAACTCTGCTCTGATAAGAACCTTGTTTTCAACATTTATCGGAGTAAAGTTTTTTTCCCATTCTTCATTCCAATTAATATTCGGCATCAGAGCAAAGGAGTATGATATTTCCACATCTGGATTATTCATCAATGGTATGGACTTTAGTGCATCTTCACTAAAAAGTTCTTCAGGAATATACCCTAAAATGCCATCATACTCTTCAGTAAAACTATCAAATCCTATTTCTATTAGTTCTGCCATTAGAATTTCACTCCACGGCTGGACAGGATTTATTTTGAAATCAAACTCTAAATATGTTGTCATTTTTTCTTAAAATTAATTATTAAAAGCTTCTATAATTTTTGTAAAATCTTCTATTTTTAGAGAAGCTCCACCAATCAATCCACCATCAATATCGGGTTGAGAAAAAATTTCCTTAGCATTCTCTGGCTTCACTGAACCTCCATAGAGAATAGATACTTCATTAGCAACCTCTTTTCCATACTTATTTTCTATCAATTTCCTTATGAAAGCATGTATTTCTTGCGCCTGGGCAGGTGTGGCAGTCTCTCCTGTACCAATAGCCCACACTGGTTCATAAGCTATCACCACTTTTTTTATTTCCTCAGGAGAAAGGTCAAAGAGTGCTTCTTCAATTTGTATTTTTATCACATTAAAATATTGGTTAGATTTTCGTTGGTCTAATGTCTCACCATTACAATAGATAGGAATAATCCCTGCACTTAGTAAGGATTTTATTTTTTTATTTGCCACAATGTTTGTTTCTCCATGATATTGTCTTCTCTCAGAATGAGCAACAATACTCCCATACCCACCAAACGAGCGAATCATTTCCGCTGAAATTTCACCTGTATATGCACCCACCTCGTGTTCAGAGATATCTTGTGATAATATACTTATTTCGTCTTGAATAAAGATATTCTTTGCCATCGTAAGATATATCGATGGTGGTGCAATATAGACTTCACAGTTCGTAGAATTATTAGCCATATAATCTGCTAACTGGAGCATTAATGTTTCGGCATCTTGAAAATTTTTATTCATTTTCCAATTACCTGCCACAATATTTCTTCTCATAAGAGCTATTTTATTAATAAAATCTTGCAAATATAGCAAATAATACATAAAATATACTATACTTTTTCTAATAATAAAATAAGGATACAAAATACCCTCTCATATTATTGAGAGGGTATTCATTTATTATTACTCAGCAGAATTTTCTACTACTTCTGTTTCAGCAGGTGTTTCTGCTTTTTTAGTAGTTGATCTTCTACTTCTTCTTGTTGCTTTCTTCTCTTCCGCTTTCGGATTATAAAGCTCATTGAAATCTACTAGTTCAATCATTGCAGTATCAGCTGCATCTCCTTGTCTGAATCCAGTTTTGATGATTCTCGTATAACCACCATTTCTTTCTGCAATCTTAGGAGCGATTGTTCTAAAAAGTTCAGTTACAACATACTTATTTTGTAAGTAAGAGAAAACTGTTCTTCTGTTATGTGTAGTATCTTCTTTTGCCTTAGTAAGAAGCGGTTCAACATATACTCTCAAAGCTTTCGCTTTTGCAACAGTAGTGTTGATTCTTTTATGCTCAATAAGAGAACAAGCTAAATTTGCAAGTAACGCACTTCTATGAGAAGCTGTTCTTCCTAAATGATTATTTTTTTTACCGTGTCTCATTTTTTATTAATTATCAGCGTCTAATTTATATTTTGCTACGTCAAAACCGAAGTTAAGACTCTTAGAGTTTACTAACTCTTCTAACTCTGTTAAAGATTTCTTACCGAAATTTCTAAATTTCATCAAATCAGACTTACTATAAGAAACCAACTCACCAAGAGTTTCTACCTCTGCCGCCTTCAAGCAATTCAATGCTCTTACAGATAAATCCATATCTGCTAATTTAGACTTCAATAGTTGTCTTATGTGTAAAGTTTCCTCATCGTATTGAATAGATGCCTTTGCAGATTCTGTTTCTAATGTAATTCTCTCATCTGAGAATAACATAAAGTGATAAATTAATATCTTAGAAGCTTCTGTTAAAGCATTTTGGGGGGTAATAGACCCATCTGTTTCAATATCTAAAATCAGCTTATTATAGTCTGTCTTTTGCTCCACACGATAATCTTCAACAGCGAACTGTACCTTCTTAATTGGTGTAAAGATAGAATCTATTGCTATAGTCCCAATAGGAGCATTATTTGATTTATTTTGCTCTGATGAAACATATCCTCTACCTTTTTCTACATTAAATGCAATTTCAAAGGTTACAGATTTATCAAGATTACAGATTACAAGATCTTTATTAATAATTTCAAAACCATCTAATCCACTTTCTAAATCACCAGCCGTAATCACCTCTTTACCATAGATTTTTACGGATGCATGTTCATTAGCTTGATTTTCAGATTTAGCTTTAAATCTTACTTGTTTCAAGTTTAGTATAATCTCCGTTACATCTTCAATTACACCAGAAATTGTTGAAAATTCGTGCTCTACACCTTCAATTTTGATAGATGAAATAGCATATCCTTCCAGAGAAGAAAGAAGCACCCTTCTTAATGCATTTCCGATAGTAATTCCATAACCTGGTTCCAAAGGTCTAAACTCAAACTTACCTTTAAAATTATCAGAGTTAAGGAGTATTACTTTATCGGGTTTAATGAATTGTAAAATTGCCATATTGTTAGGTTGAGCAAAAATTTAATTAATAGATTATTTAGAATATAGTTCGACGATAAGATTTTCTTTTATATCCTCTGGAATTTGAATTCTTTCAGGAGCAGAAAGGAAAATTCCTTCCTTTTTCTCGTCATTAAATTGTAACCATTCATAGTTAGCTCTTGAAAGCAATGCATCAGCAACTACATCTAATGATTTTGATTTTTCTCTTACAGCAACAACATCACCTGCTTTTAATAGGTAAGATGGGATATTAACCACCTCTCCATTTACAGTAATGTGTCTATGTGAAACTAACTGTCTTGCAGCTGCTCTTGTCTTAGCGAAACCGAGTCTATACACTACATTATCTAATCTAGATTCACATAATTGCAAAAGAACCTCACCTGTTACTCCTTTTGAACGAGTCGCTTTAT
>CAKAOY010000036.1 GCA_916710115.1 uncultured Bergeyella sp. | reverse complement strand
TATTTCCAACTATTACTGCATTTGTACCAATCCAAACTTCGTTGCCAATAGTTGGAAATATCCACATTGGAAACAATGTATTAATTGCCCCAAATTCTTATGTTAATTTTGATGTTCCTGATAATTCTATCGTAATAGGCAACCCCGCACAAATTATCTCTAATGACGAGGCTACAAAAGATTATATAAACAACAAAATTTAACCTACAAAGGATTCCCACATTTTTGGCAATACTTGGCATTTGCAAGATGCTGAGTATTGCTACAATGAGAGCAAATCTTACACGAGGAACATACTAATGAGTCCTTCTTATCAAAATATTCTTCTTGGCGTTTTCTTATTTTGCCATATTCCGTAGTGATAATACCTGTAGGCACTGCAATCACTCCATATCCCAAAATCATTATCACAGAGGCAACTATTTGTCCTACTACCGAGGTCGGTACTACATCACCATACCCAACTGTTGTAAGAGTTACAATACACCAATAGACACTTCTGGGTACGCTTGTAAAGGACTTGTTATGCGGTTCTACAACATACATTAGGGCTCCTAACAATACACTAAGCACCAACACAAAATAGATAAAAACGAATATTTTTGTACGACTTGCTTGTATAGCTGTCCAAAGCTCATTCGCTTGGTCCGAAAACGATACTAAGTCCAATATTCTAAATACACGAAGCAACCTCAACACCCTAATTATTAACAAAAATTTGGATTCTACCACTATCAACGAAACATACATCGGTAAGAGAGCCAACAAATCTATAATCCCATAAAAACTAAATATATACTGCCACCTTTTTTTATTGGTAATAATTCTCAAAATATATTCTATCGTGAAAAAAAAAGTAATAATCCACTCCAAAATAATCAGAAATATATGGTGTTTCATATTAATTTCCTCCACACTCTCCATCATTGCCAACCCTACACTAATTAAAATAAAAAATAGTAACAGTATATCAAACATCTTCCCTGCAAAGGTAGATGTTCCATAAATTATGATATAGGTTCTTTGTTTAAAAATATCAAACTTAGATTTTATAATATTCCTCATTAATTGCCTATTTATATTATTTTTCCTTCACTACCCTATTAATTCCCTTGCTTGTTCGAGGGCAGCCTCCGTAATTTTTTCACCTGATAGCAGTTGAGCAATTTCTAATAATTTTTCCTCCTTAGAGAGCGGTATTATCGTGGATTTTGTTCGTCCATCTACATCTTGTTTTAATACCTTATAATTATTATTCCCCTTAGAGGCCACTTGGGCGAGGTGGGTTATTACAATAAGTTGCATGTCTGTAGCCATCTCTTTCATTAGTTTTCCAATTTCATCAGCTACTTTTCCAGAGACTCCTGTATCTATCTCATCTAAAATAAGAGTCGGTAATTCCAAATTTTCAGCAATAATTTTCTTCACTGCAAGCATTACCCGCGAGCGTTCTCCACCAGAGATTGCTGTTTGTATCGGCTTCATCGGAAACCCTGTATTTGCCTGAAACAGAATATCTATACCCTCTTTACCAAATAACACAAAATCCTCTTTATCTGATAGTTGTATCTCTATTTTAGCTTTTTCTAATCCTAATCTTTTGAGAAGCCCCTCTATTTTTTCAGAAAATTTTGGTGCCGATTTTTTTCTATTAGCACTTAGTTTCTGTGCCAAAATGGTCATTTCAGCTATCTTATTTTCAATCTCTGCCTTGATATTTTCAATCTCAAATTCTATATCGCTAAAAGAATTTTGCTCGTGAGACAATTGCTCACGAATCTCTATTAATTCCGCTACCGAATTCACATTATGCTTAGCATACAGAGCATTCATTTTATTTACTTTATCCCGTAAGTTATTGATTACCTCAGGCTTCACATCTATCTCCAAACTCTCGGAACGATTTTCTAATTCATTAATAACATCTTTAAAATCCAGAAAAACACTCTCCATTCTCTCTTGTAAATCTAAAAAATGAGATGATAAGTCCGTAACCTTAGCAAGCTTATTTTTAATGTAAATAAAGGAATCCAACATTCCTAATTCCTCCTGCTCCACTCGCTGGAACACCTGCGAAAGATTCTCATAAATATACTCTGCATTTTCTTGTAGCTCCAATTGGCTTTGTACCTCTTCTATATTAGAAGTATCCAAATCTACTTCCTCTAACTCATTAAGTAAAAACTCTTTATAATCCGAATCCTTATTGAGTTCCCTCAATTTTTCCTCCAACGAACTGAGGTTTTTTCTAAGGTTTTTATAGTCCAAAAATTTCTTTTGATACTCCACAATGAGAGTTTTATTCTCACTAAGCCCATCTATCAATTTAAATTGATACTCCTCCGAAAATAGGTTAGATGTCTCAAATTGAGAGTGTATATCTATCAATTTCGTAGAAAGTTCCTTCAAAATATCCAGCGTAACAGGCATATCATTCACAAAAGCTCGAGACTTTCCGCTCGGCAAAATCT
The DNA here is from genome assembly GCA_916710115.1 of uncultured Bergeyella sp. Lineage (GTDB taxonomy): Bacteria > Bacteroidota > Bacteroidia > Flavobacteriales > Weeksellaceae > Bergeyella_A. The sequence goes on along the minus strand of CAKAOY010000036.1, from coordinate 6,711 downwards.
CCCTACGGATAATCGTATTTTCATCAAAATCTATGTCTTTCTCATCAAAAAAAGGCTTCCACTTCGGCGATACCAAGCATTCCACCTCTATAATACTTTTATTCTCTGTATTTTGAATAGATTTTATGTCTGCTCGCTCTCCCAAAATCAGCCTCAAAGCTCCAAGAATAATGGATTTACCAGCCCCAGTTTCCCCAGTAATAACCTGCAAACCGCGATTTAGACTAATATTCAGATGGTCTATAAGTGCATAGTTTTGTATAAAAATCTTGTTAAGCATAGCTTTTTAATTTTTGCAAATATAAAAAAATCACTCTTTTTAGATTAAAAGTAACCTAATTGAGTAATTATTAATATTTCATATTATATTTTTATTATTTCCCGTTATTTTCGTTACAATCTTTTATCTTTTTTTCAGATACTCTATTTCTTTGCGGTATTGTGTAATTTGCTCTTTTAGGCTATCAATTAATTCCCTTTGAGTAATTATCATTTCATTGTATATGTTTTTTTCGTTTGTTTTGTCTTGAGAGTTGTCACCAACACTATTTATATATGTATTATTACTGCTGTTAATGTTATGTGTAGCCTCATTGTACGGGTGGTTAAGCATTTCGCCTTCACCGGTTAGGAGCCACTTCGTATTTAATTGCGGAAATTTTTCAAAAATAACAACCCTTCGCTTATTGTTTATATCATTTTTGAAAGCACCTATCGTCCCGTTTGGGAAGTTACACACCCTTTCAAACTCTCTAATTGACATTTTTTGCGATTTTACGAAATCTATTATTCTACTTTTCATATTCATAATTATATTTTTCTTATTTATTTTCAATGAGTTATATTAAAAAAAACTGCATCGTATAGATATTTTTCTCACATTTCTACCCTCAAAGTAAGAGTTATAACAACAATTACAAAAAGTGATTTTTAGAGTTTCGTTTATTTCCATTTACTCCACTTTTGAGAATTATTTGGCTCAAAAATTAGCATCAAATTTCTCAAATCATTAATATTAAAATTGGTATTATTCCCCATATTGAAAATCTCATAAATTTCGTTGGATTTCGTCTGCATAAATACCGCAAAAGGATAATTCATACTAAAATTATTTTCATAAGTTCGAAGTTTCATCAAGGCTTCAAAAATTACCTTCTTCGAATTATTTTGTCCCTCTTCTCTTGCCAAATTATCTAGCCCCACACGATGATAAGTATAAAAAACATTCCTCAAAACTGCATTTTCAGACTTTATGAGATTATCTATCAACTGAGAGCGAGTTCTTGGCCCCTCTATTATCGACCAGCCATTATATTTCTGATTTTGAGCATTTTGAGATATTTTTAAAGCTCTATCAAACCACTCACTTCCTCCATTAGGCTTAAAACTATCCGCATCATAGCCCAAAATAAGATACACATAAAAGGCTATCACATCGGTAAGATTCTTCCCTGAAAACTGCCTTTCATTAAATATAATATTCTCATTTTCAGTATACTCAAAAGAAAAATTCTTGTCATTTATATTAATCAAAGGTGAATTATAGGTGGAATTATACACTGGGCGAGTAGCCTGTACTACCAACGATGCCTTGAAATTATTCCCCTCTCGAGAGTTGATTACAATAGCAAAATTAGATTTTATCTTCTCAAAATTTTGTAACTTCCTACCCGTCCAACTCGTATTATTGATGAAATCCCTCAAACTCTTCTCTAATACACTATATATCTGATTATTAGCCCCTTGTACCTGCTGATGATTAATACTAACCTCTGCTAAAATTTCCTGAGCATATCCCATATAAAATTGAAATACCAATATAAAAAAAACAAATATTTTTTTCATTATTTATCAAAATTTTAATAATTAATCTTATTACTTATAAAATCTAAAATATCCTTAGCAACTTCGGTTTTTGATTTTAACTCAAAATCTTTCTTTTCCTCAGAAGTTAAAATTTTTATTTTATTCGTATCATTTTTGAAACCAGCTCCCTTATCTTTTAAGGAGTTTAAAACTATCATATCCAGATTTTTCTTCTCTAATTTTTGTTGAGCATTTTCCTCTTCATTATTCGTTTCAAGTGCAAATCCCACCAAAAATTGTTTGTTTTTCCTCTCTCCCATCGTTTTCAGAATATCAGGATTTTTCACAAGTTCTATCACGAATTCCTCTTCGTGTTTTTTTATTTTTTCTTTGGCAACGATTTTTGGAGTATAGTCTGCAACAGCAGCAGAAGCAATAGCTACATCTACCTCATCAAAATACTGAAAAACAGCACTATACATTTCCTTCGTGGAAGTTACCTTTATAAGTTTTATATCATCATATTTTAGTTTTTCAGCACTTGGTCCAGAAATTAGAATCACTTCGGCCCCTCGCTCCTTCGCTTCATTAGCAATAGCATACCCCATTTTCCCTGAAGAATGGTTTCCTATAAACCTCACAGGGTCGATTGCCTCATAAGTTGGTCCAGCAGTTATTAATATTTTTTTATCCTTCAAATCTATTTTTTTAACAAAATGATATTCAATATATTGTATTAACACATCGGGTTCCGCCATTCTACCTTGCCCTATGAGACCACTTGCTAACTCACCAAATTCTGCTGGTATAATTCGTACACCTAAATTCTCCAATGTCTCCAAATTCTGCTGAGTGATTCTATGGGCATACATATCCAAGTCCATTGCAGGAGCTACGAAAATTGGGCATCGTGCCGAGAGATAGATAGCCATAGCAAGGTTATCACAGATTCCCATTGCCATTTTGGCAAGAGTATTCGCTGTACAAGGTGCAACCAAAATCACATCTGCCCAAATTGCCAATTCTATATGATTATTCCAAGTGCCATTTTCTTTATAAAAATCAGATAACACCTCATTTTTGGATAGTGTGGCAAAGGTTAGTTTCGTCACAAATCGCTCTGCAGAAGGTGTAAGGATTACCCTTACTTCGGCTCCTTTTTTCACAAATTCTCTTACAACGGAGTTCATCTTATACCCTGCAATTCCTCCCGTAATGATGATGAGTATTTTCTTATCTTTCATTATAAAAATCTCTTTTTTTATCTCCTTAAAAAGGGGATATTAAGTTTTACAAAAGTAAAAATAATATTCTGAAAATAAAAAAACTACAAAAAGTCTCCTTTTTGTAGCCTTTAAATATATATTTTCTATTTTATTTTGTTCGGAAATAGGTTCCATCATTTAGCCACTCCGCTATAGCCATAGCTGTAGGTTTAGGCATTTTTTCATAGTGTTTAGAGATTTCTATTTGTTCTCTATTTTCAAAAACTTCCTCCAAAGAATCATTACGCACAGAGAATTCATCTAATTTTTCGTGGAGTTCCTGTCTTATTTCGGCATTGATTTGTTCCGCTCTTTTCCCCATAATTACGATTGCCTCGTAGATAGACCCTACTTTTTCTTCTATTTTATTTTTGTCGTAAGTAATGGTCGTTAGTTCTGCTTTTGTATTTTTTACGCTCATTTTCGTTAATTAATTGGTAATTACCCTGCAAAGGTAAGAATAAAATTCTAATTATTTTTCTTTTTTTGTACTTCTTTCTTTTTCAGCCTTTTCATATTCTCTTTGTTTTTCAAGGAATTGGGCTTTATTTTTTTCTATCTCACTTTGTAGTTTATCAAATTTCTTTTTCTCTCCCAATAAATTGTTTATCAAATTATTAGAAAGCTTCACGAGTTCTATATTTATATTTTCTCTTTCTAAAAATTTAGCATAAGATAGTGCATTTTCTATTCTTTCTGCCTTTAATTCGTATTTGGAATTTATAGCCAATTCGTAACGGGATTTTAGGATATGCTCGTATATTTTTGGTCTCAGCTTCGTAGCAGGATAGTCGTTCAATACATTTTCAAAGGCAATATTTGCTGCTTTATATTGACCCATTTTGTAGTATTGTCGAGCATTTTCATAGGCTTTATACTCTAATCTATATGAAAGCTCTTCTATCAGTTGATTAATATTTTTGCTTCTCTCGGAATTTGGATAATTATTGATAAACTCTTGTAATTCATTGATTGCCAACTCCGTATTAACAGAATCAAGGTTATATTCCTGAGACCCTTCATAATAACAAAGTGCAGACATATAGGCTGCCTCCTCCCTTCTTGTATCGTTTGGATAGAAAACAGCAAAATTCTTAAATCGGCTACCTGCCAATCGGTAGTTTCTATCGTAGTAATTAGCATACGCTGCATTGAATATTACATTTGGGGCATCATCTGTCCCTGCCACCAAGTTCTCCGTTCTCTCGTAAAGAGAAAGAGCTTTGTCCCATTTTTTTTGAGCGAAATATTCATTTGCCGTCTCCAAAATAAACTTTTTATCGGCACTTCTCATTGCTTCATTGAATTTATTACTACACGAAAACAAAAACAATGTAGTAGCCACTGCTATGATAATTTTTTTCATTTAAAATTCATTAAGTTACTTTCTATAATTTCATTTATATCTTACTCCGAACAGCCCAACAATGAAAATACAGCCTGATTGATACTTTCTCGAACCTTTATTTCAGCCACAGATAAATAATTTCTATTATCCGTTTGCGGAGTATATCTCTCATAAAATCGTTTATTTCTTATGACAAAAAGTACCGTACCGACTATCATTGCCAATAAATCTTCCGATTTTGGAGCATATTTAAAATAGCCATTGCTTACCCCTTTATAGATGATATCATTAAGTTTTTCCATCGTAGATGCATAAAATTCTTGTAATTCGTCTTGCATCATGTCAGTATTACGAAATTCCTGCTTCACAAATCCATGGAAATATTTATACTTGAACATTTGGCTTGTAATAAACTTAATAACCTCTTTTATCTGCATTTTTGGAGTTCCATCTTTTATAGTATCCGTAAATTCCGAAAAACTTTTCTTTGCCTTTTGGATACGATAACGATACAAATAAGTAAGCATTTTCTCCTTTGAACCAAAATAATACGAAATCATAGCTATATTCACTCCCGCCTTAGCACAAATCTGTCTCACCGAAGTCTCCTCAAAGCCATTTTCGGCAATGAGTTCTTCCGCAATATCGAGTATGTGTAATTGTTTGGAAGAGAATTTTGTTATCATTCCAATATTATTGAAACCTCAAAAATAGAAAAGATTTCTAAATTTTCCAAGTTTTTATAAAACTTTTATTAGAAAAATATTCCCTCTCTATAATAAGAAAGGGAATATTTTTTTATTTATATCAATATTTTTAGAATGGATATTCAAAAATTTCGGATTCGTGCAAGTAAGGGTTACCTTCTGGAATAAGTTTAAGTTTAGAAAGTGCCGACATCACCGTAAGTACAAATAATCCTCCTACAAATAATATTGCACCTATTTCAAGGAATCCAAATCCCCAGAATATACCAACAGTACCTGGCATCACCATATTAAAGAAATCCATATAGTGTCCAATGATTATAAGTACTGCCATTGAAAGGACTACATTGTAATTTCTCTTGATACTTGAACTTACCATTACTGCCAATGGTATAAGGAAGTTGAAAATAAGCATAGGCAAATAGGTAGCCGAATAATGCTCGAACCTTCCGAAGAAATAGTTTGCCTCCTCTGGAATATTAGCATACCAATAAAGCATAAACTGACAGAACCAAGTATATGTCCAAAGCATCGCCGTTGCAAATAAGAATTTACCTAAATCGTGTAAGTGGTTATCATTGAACTGAGGTAAAAATCCAGCTCTTTTAAGATAAACAGAAATAATCACGATAACGGCCACTGCAGAAGTAAGCCCAGATACCAAAGCATACCAAATATACATTGTAGAATACCAATGTGGATCAATGGACATCAACCAGTCCCAAGCCCAAGATGCAGTAGCAAAACCAAAGAAAGCTATGTATCCTATATTCCAAGCATACATTTTGCTAAAATCTTTCTTATCCTTAGTAAGGTCTAATTTTTTAGACAAAGATTTTAATTTAAATAGGAAGAAAGTTGCACCAACCACATAGATAAGAGTTCTCACCACATAGAAAGGTATATTTAAGAACAATTTTTTCTCAAATAAAATAGGGTCAAAATGCTTAGATTTAGGATTAATCAGTTCTGTATCCATCCAATGGAACAAATGCGATTGATGGGTAACATTCAAGATAACAATTATCAAAAGTAAAGCTCCACCATAAGGAAGGAAAGATGCCACCGCTTCCATTACTCTTAAAATGATAATAGGCCAACCTGCATGAGCTGCAATCTGTACAGAATAGAAGAATAATGCACAAGCCGAAAGCCCGAATAAAAACACTGCCATTGTATGTAGAGCTGCCAATGGTCTATTATGAACCTGATGCTCGGCATGTTCCAAATGCTCAGCGTGTGCATCGTGCCCATCTTTTTTAGCATTAGTATCTATTGTTTTCTCGTGAGAGTGCATTGGTATATTGTCTCCTTTTTTATGAGCATCTGCCATAATTTGTTCAATTTTCCCTGTATCAATACTATGATTAGTAGTATATCCTATACCGAAAAGAACAAGTCCAAGCACTAATAATATGATTGAGAATATTCTTAATTTTGACGAAAAAGTATACATAATTTTTTCCCTTTTAATTATTTAGTAGTTGAAGCATCTGCTGTAACTTTTGCGGGAGCAGAAGCCTTAGCAAAATCACTTTGACCTTTAAATTCTTTCATAATATACATAGCAACTCTCCATCTATCG
>CAKAOY010000035.1 GCA_916710115.1 uncultured Bergeyella sp. | reverse complement strand
TAAGCCTATTGATATTAATAGACTACTCACTAGTGTGAGAAATGCCTTTGCTAATATCAGCCTCAAAAAGGAAAACAAAATCCTCAAAAAGAAAATTAGCAAAACGCGCGAAATGATTGGTAACAGCGAGCCTCTGCAAAGTATTAAAAACATTATCACAAAAATTGCACCTTCTGATGCTCGCGTACTCATCACAGGGAATAGTGGTGTAGGTAAAGAACTTATCGCTCATGCCATACATAACCAATCCAACAGAGCAAATAGCGTAATGGTAGAAATAAATTGTGCCGCTATACCGCAAGAACTTATAGAATCTGAATTATTCGGACATGTAAAAGGTTCTTTTACTGGAGCTATCAAAGACAAGGTCGGAAAATTTAAACTCGCTCATAATGGAACGCTCTTCCTCGACGAAATCGGCGATATGAACTTAATGGCTCAAGCTAAAATCCTCCGCGTATTACAAGAAAACAAAATATCCCCCATCGGTAGCGACAAAGAAATCAATGTAAATGTACGAGTAATAGCCGCCACCAACAAGGATATGAAAAAAGAAATTGCCGAGGGTAGGTTCCGTGAAGATTTATATCACAGACTTTCCGTGATTGAGATTTTTGTACCGCCATTGGACGAACGAAAAGATGATATCCCACCTCTGATTGAGCATTTCACGAAAATAATTGCTCAAGAACAGAACTCCGCTCCAAAAAAATTCTCAGAAGAGGCTATCAATTTGCTACAAAAATTCTCTTGGACAGGAAATATTCGAGAACTAAGAAATATCGTAGAGAGACTAATTATCTTAGGCGGAAACCCTATTTCTGCAGATGATGTCAAAACCTTTACCCAAAAATGGGGGGGGGGTAGAACTAACTGATTATCAATAAGTTACATAAGTGACACATATTCATTATAACCAAAAAATTGTCATTTTATAAGATTTTTTGTGTCTATCAAAAACTTATGAAATGGCAAATTTCTATCTAAAAAAAATATAAACTAAAAAAAAATGCTTATTTTAAATTCAAACTATACTAAACATACACTAAAACTTGCTATCCCTGTAATGATTACTCAGTTAGGACAAGTTTCTGTAAATCTTTTTGACAAAATGATAGTTGGAAGACTACTCGGTAAAGATGCCTTAGCATCAGTAGCCTTAGGAAATAGTATATTCTTCTCCATTTTTATTATTGCCTTGGGTATGTCGTTAGCTATCCCTCCCCTAGTTTCGGAGGCTCAATCCCAGAATGATAAGAGTAAAATTAGTAAAGTGCTAAGCCACGGATTTGTGATAAACTCTGTAATGGGTATCTTGATGATGCTTGTCATCCTACTCACGATTCCATTCTTAGGGCATATGGGGCAACCCAAACATATTTTACCCGACACAGCAAAATTCTTACATATTATGGCTGTGAGTATGATTCCTTTTGCTATATTCCAGACTTTCAGAGAATTTTCTGAAGGTTTGGGCTATACGATTGGAGTAACGATAGCTACTATCATTGCTAATGTTATTAATATTGCTCTCAATTATGTTCTCATCAAAGGTATGTTTGGTATACCATCATTAGGGGTAGAGGGCTCGGCATATGCTACTTTTATTTCTCGTATTTTTATGCTTATTTTCCTTTTAATCATCTTAAAAAGAGAATCTACAACTCGTGAATTCATCAATAGTTTTTCATTAAGAGTAGAGATTTTTTCTAAAGATTTGTTTAGGAAAATGATTAGTTTAGGGGTTCCTACCTCTCTACAAATGTTCTTTGAGGTAACGGCCTTTGCTGGCACCACATTTATTTGTGGATTGGTTTCTACGACGGATATGGTTGGACACGAGGTAGCGCTTACGATGGCATCCTTCACATTCTCTTTATGTATGGGCTTTGGAGTGGCCTCGACAATAATGATTGGCAACAAATACGGCGAAAAGAATTTTGTAGAGGTAAAAAAAATAGGTATCAACAGTTTCAAGATTGTTGTTTTATTTATGCTCTTCTGCGGTATGATTTTCATTTTTGGAAGAGATATTCTACCAACTTTCTTTGTCGAAAATAAGGAAATTGCCGTTGTAGAGCTTGCCTCTAAATTACTCATCATTGCTGCTCTTTTCCAATTGTCTGATGGTATTCAATTGATTATGATTGGGTGCCTACGCGGTCTCCAAGATGTAAAAATACCGAGCATCATCACATTTATTGCATATTGGCTATTCACAATTCCGTTGGGATATTTCCTCTGCTATGAGATGAAAATGGGAGCCTTTGGTATGTGGATTTCTTTGGGACTTGGACTGAGTATTTCAGCGAGTTTATTGGTTATCAGATTTTTCAAACTTAGCAGTAAAAAATAAAATTTAGTAGAGCGACAATATATTATTTTCGTCAATAAAATGAAATTAAAATCCATTATTCTTTCGTTTATCACTTGTATTTCTCTGGTAAAAGCTCAATTTTTTCCGAAGCATTACACCAAAGAGCAAATGATTTTAGCACAACAATGGGTAGATACTACCTACAAAAATCTCAATCAAGACGAACGACTTGGGCAGTTATTTATTGTTGCTCTCTACACCAATAAGGGCGAAAAACATATTGAAGAAGTTAGTAATATTGTAAAAAATGATAAAATAGGTGGAATCATACTAATGCAAGATGATGCCGAACGGCAATTCCGACTCGTAAGAGACCTCCAAAAAACATCAAAAATACCAATGCTCGTTGGTATAGATGCTGAATGGGGACTATACCAAAGATTCTCTACAGGCTATAAATTTCCTTGGGCTATCACATTAGGTGCGATACAAAACAAGAATCTCATCTATCAAATGGCAAAAATGATTGCCAATGATTGTAAAAATTTAGGAATTAATTGGAATTTTGCACCCGTAGTGGATGTTAATACCAACTCTGATAATCCCATCATTGGTAATCGTAGTTTCGGCTCCGATGTAGATAATGTTACGATATCAGCTATCAATTATGCCAATGGGCTACAAGACCAAAATGTAATGGCATCTATAAAACATTTCCCTGGACACGGAGACACAAATACCGATTCTCACCTTGATTTACCAACAGTAAATCATCCAATAAGCAGACTCAATAGCATAGAACTAGCTCCATTTAACAAATTGATAAACAATAACATAGGTGGTATTATGGTTGCTCATATATATGTACCTGCCTTAGAAAAACAAAAAAATACCCCTGCCTCTATCTCTAAGACGATTGTAACGGATTTACTCAAAAATAAATTAGGATACAAAGGTATCATCATCACTGATGCTCTCAATATGGGAGCTGTGGCAAAGAAATATCCTGCTGGTGAGCTTGATGCATTAGCCTTCAAGGCTGGTAATGATATTATGCTATTCTCTCAGGCCGTTTCTGAGGGTAAAAAATTAATTCAAAAAGCCATTGATTCAGGAGAAATTCCTCAGCAACGAGTAGAAGAAAGCGTAAAAAAGATACTTCTTACAAAATATTTTCTGGGACTAGATAAATACTCCGAACCAAAAACGCCGAGTAATATTAACAAACTCATTAACACCAACCAACACCGAAAATTGAGCATTTCACTCTATGAAAATGCTATAACATTACTAAAAAACGATTCTTCCTTTCTCCCTCTCCAAAAGGAAGAAAAATATTATTTCTTACCAATGGAAGAAGCAGGCTACTCAACACTATACCAAGAAATTAACAAAAATAAAAACATCATATTAATTACTGAAAAAGACCTTGGTAACTTACCTGAAAATGCTAAAATAATTATCAGTCTTCACAAAGATAATTCCACAGCATATAAGCCATATAAAATTTCGGATAAAACAAAAAATATTATCTATAATATATCAAAAAAGTATAATATACTACTGAATATACAAGGAAGCCCATACGCTTTGAAGGATTTGAATATTAATAATATTAGTTCTGTTCTTATTTCTTATGAAAACAATGAAGATGCTATGACAGCTACTGCACACGCAATGCTCGGTGAAACCAACATCACAGGACGGCTATCGGTATCCATCGGAAGCCTATTTCCATCTGGCAGCGGTATAGACCTCATCAAAAAATAACCTCACAAAAAAAGAAATTACTCACACAGAGAATCTCTTTTTTTATTAAAAATAATTATTAAAAATCTATAAAATCCTTAACTATACCACCATTTTGGGTATATTGTAAAAGTTCATTTTCTATAAAAGTTTTTATCTGTTGAGAATTATACTCATCCATCAAGTCTTTATCATTAACTTTTTGGTTTTCAGGAAAAAGAAGATGAACATTTGCACCCGCATCTAAAGTAAAAAATAAAGGTAATTTCGTTTCTTTTCTAAAACTCCATATTTTATTTATCACCTCCAAAGTTCCTGTTTTCATTAAAATAAATGCAGGTTCACTCATCATCATCATTGCATGAAGGGTAAGAGCCTCGTGCTCTACCAACTTTATAAACTCCTCCATATCACCATTTTTAAGAATATTTTTTAGGGTATGAAAATTCTCTCTTGCTTCTTGGAATCTCCTTTCAGCATATGGATTCGTGTTCATCAAACTATGCCCCACCGTAGAAGACACCGACTTCTGTCCCTCGTGAATCAGTAATACCCAATCATTAAACTTCTTAAAAATCGGATGTATCTCTCCATATGGATAAGGCACAGCATATTCGTCGGAACTACCTTTCACGACCTCTGTTTTTCCCCATACTATCAACCCATTATAAATACTTCTACACGCACTTCCACTTCCAACTCGAGCCAAAAAAGAGGCTTTTTCCATTACCTGCTGAGTGTTTTTTGCTTCATTGTGAGAAACGATTTGATTATCTATATCCACTAAACATTGTGCTATAGCTCCAAAACCTGATGCAGAACTTGCAATCCCCGAGCTATGCGGAAAGGTATTTTGGGTATTTATAACAAACCTCCCTGAAAGAATCCAAGGTAAATATTTCTCTATTTTCTGAAAATATTTTACAATTTTTTCTGCGAATTTTGGTTCGGATTTATTATCAAGGAATGTCTCCACGGCAAACTCTTCTCCGTGAAAAAACTCAACTCCCGTGATAGTTTTGCATTTATTGAGTGTATAACTGATACTTGGGTTAGCAGGAATTTGGTTTTCATATTTTCCCCAATATTTTATCAAAGCAATGTTAGACGGACAAGTCTGTTTGCTGGTATATTTCATCTATTATTTTTTTAATATTAAAAATCTTTCTCAATTATCCCACAACATACATTTTGTCTATCAATTTTTCATATTTTTTCAGTACGATATTTCGTTTGATTTTTAATGTTGGGGTAATCTCGCCTGTATGAATTTCGAATTCTGAAGGCATCAATATGAATTTTTTCACCTTTTCTACGCTTGGGAGAGAGTGCTGGAATTCGTCTATTTTCTGTTTATAAAGTTCCTTAATAGGTTGTAAATCTAATATATCCTTCCAGTTTGTGAAATTAATTTTAAGTTCGTCTAATTTTTTCTGTAAAAACTCAAAATTCGGGACTACAAGAGCCGACACGAAAGGCCTACCTTCGGCAATGAGCATTATTTGATGTATATAATTATTATTAGACAACATATTCTCAATAGGTTGAGGAGCCACATATTTTCCATTAGAAGTCTTCATCAAATCCTTTAATCTATCGGTAATAATGAGATTTCCCTCCTCGTCTATAACTCCCGCATCACCCGTTCGGAACCACCCATCTTCATCTATTACTTTTGCTGTTTCCTCCGGCTTTTTATAGTATCCCTTCATCACTCCGCTACCACGAACGAGGATTTCGCTATTTACTCCTATTTTAATTTCTGTCCCTGCTAATGGTTTTCCTGCCGAGCCGTGGCGATACCCTGTGAATGGAAATGCCGTAAGCGTAGCTGTGGTCTCCGTAAGGCCATATCCCACCGTAATATGTATGCCCATTGCATCAAAAAACTCAGTAACATCCGATGAAATAGAGGCTCCTCCACAAGGCATAAACCAAAGTTTTCCACCCATTTTGTTTTTTATTTTACTGAAAACCAATTTATCAGCAATACTATTTTTTAAGCTGAGACTAAACGGAATTTCTTGATTTCTTCTCTTTAACTCTGCAACTTGAGAGCCAATAGATAATGCCCAATTAAAGATTTTTTTCTTACTATTGGAACCTGCACCCACCATATCCTGCACACCTGCATATATTTTTTGATAAAATCTCGGTACAGCACACATCATCGTAGGTTTTACCTCTACAAGGGCATGAGCAATAAGTTTCGGATTTTCAGAAAAAGAAACTTTTACACCGTTAGAAAGGCAAAAATGAGTCCAACATCTCTCAAAAACATGAGTAAGAGGTAAAAACGCTAACGAATGTTCGTTTTCCAATGCTTTAAATTGATAAAATTCTATATGTTTTTCAAATGCGCTTAAGAAATTTCCGTGAGAAAGCATCACACCTTTCGGCACACCTGTAGTCCCCGAAGTGTAAATAAGTGTCAATAAATCATCGTTAGACTTTTCCACAGGTAAAAATTCTTCTGCACCATCTTTGATAAAATCTTCAAAATAAATACTTTTTTCTTTCTTTATCCAAACAGATTTTTTTGAAACGATAATCTGTTCTAAACTTGTTTTCTCTAACAAATCATAAACCACATCGTACTGCTCTTGGTTACCCACTAAAATCATTTTAGCCTCAGAATCATTCAATACATATTCTGTTTGATCTCCGTTATTCGTAGCATAAATGGGTACTGAAATGGCTCCAATCATCATAATAGCCAAATCAAAACAAATCCATTCAGCAGAATTTTCGGAGTAAATAGCAATTTTATCACCTGGTTTTATTCCAAAATTCACCAAACTATTGGCTGTTTTAGCAACTACTTTTTGGAAATATTTCCACGAAATTTCCTTCCATTCGTTATCTTTTTTAAATCCAATAGCGGGTTTTAATGGATATTTTTCTGCATTTTTATTCAGATATTCTGCTAAATTCATTTTTATTAATTTATCTATTTCTTTAATCTTCTATTTTTGTAAATAATTTTTTATGTGAAAGTCTAAACTTTCCTCCACATTAATGAAATCATATCCCAAAAACTCTTTTATTCTTTGGTTAGATATAGGTGTGTGTGTCGTTACTGCCCTAATATTTGCCTTGTTAATCATTCTTAATTTCGGAAATAGGAATGATAATATGCGTAAATATTGGGAAAAATGCAAGATGCTATCTGGTAAGATTTTAACTTTCCCAAGCCCCAATTTAGTTCTAATTAAATTACCAATCTCTTCAAAAGTTTTGTTTTCTGAAGAAATCACAAATCGTTTTCCGAAAGCATCCTGTTCCATCAAACGAATAGCAATTTCAGCTACATCTCGCACATCTACATAGGCAGTACCTCCCGAATAAGTTTTATCCTGATTTTTAAAAGTATCTACCAGCATTCCCGAACTTCTGCCCCAATTTCCACTACCGATTATGGTCGCAGGGTTGATGATTATCGTTGCAAGCCCCTCTGCATGGGCACGCCAAACCTCCATTTCGGAGAAGTATTTAGACTTAGCATAGAAAGATTGCTCAATTTTAGAATTAAACTCAGAGTCTTCGTCTATCTGTCCTTTTTCATTGATACCATCCAATGACGCCACTGAACTCACAAATAGGAATTTTTCCACCGATGAATCTTGACAAACATACAATAGATTTTTAGTGCCTTCTACATTTGTTTTATAAATTTTATCTCTATCCCGTGGGTCAAAACTAACCTTCCCAGCACAATGATACACCTCTCGCACACCACTAAGTGCCATTTCTAAAGATTCTAAATCTTGAAAATCTACCTCAACCCAATGGATTTTACTAAAAATTTCATCAGAATTATCAGTATAATAGCGGAACGACTGCCGAACCTCCTCCAAGTCAGAAGTTTTTTGCTTAGTAGCTCTCACAGAATAGCCTTTTTTCAGCAATTCTAAAACGATTACTCTACCCAAAATCCCGGTAGCCCCTGTTACTAATACCATTTTTCCTCTACGAAATAATTAAACACTATAAATACTAAACACTATAAATTATCTAAAAAACAGATATTTAAATACAAAACAATATATTAAACATATTATTATTTTGCATACAAAGGTAATAAAAATTTATTTAATATCCTTTTGAGGGTGATAACTTTTCAGAAGACTATTTTATATTTTTGTTATCATCCGAATAATATTTCCATTTTATGATTCTTTCTAAAAAAATAACTAATTTTGCGGTAATACAACAATTTAACAATGAAAAAACTAATCTTATTTTGCCTCGTTGTTTTTGGATTACAAACTTCATATGCGCAATATTCTAAGCTAAACAAACTACTCAACATCCTTGAAAAGGACTTGGGGAGCAGGGCTAATTTCGAAAATGTAAATATAGATAATAGAAAATTTGTTTTTGTGAAATATTTCGATACTCATACCGAGCGATATATTCTCTCTTTAGAAGGTGAAAAAGCTACTTATATAGAACTATTTGACGACAAAATAACAGGAAAAACAACATCTAAAATCTATTCTGGTGATGCTTTATTTACTAAAAAAGGAATACTCTCCGTTCATTGTGACCATCTGGAAGGACAAAACACACCTAACACCATTACAAAAAATTTCATCCCAGCACAGCAACGAGATATCATCTATCTCATAGAACTTGGCACCGAGACGAGATGGATTAGTGATTCTAATTTTAAGAAATAACAAAATGAAACAAATTTTTCGGATATTTTCGATTATCATAGGCGTAGGAGTGTGTCTGTGGGGAATTTTTATTTTACTAAAACCTAACAAAAACTCAAAAAAAACATTCCCAAAATTATCCATCACGCAAAATCATTTCAAAATAAACTTAGCAGAAAAAAAAAGAATCATCAAAATAATTACTAATAACCAAGACAAAACTTTTGGGATAGACTTATCTCATTATCAGGAAAAACAGCATATTAATTGGAAAAAAATAAGTCTTACCGATCAAAAGCTCCCCATTGATTTCATATTATTAAGAGCCACAATGGGAACAAATAAAATGGATAAAAATTTCAACCATTTTTGGGAGGCATCTCGTCAGCATCACAAGATTCGTGGAGCATATCATTTCTATTACCCCGACCAAGCCCCCACTCTACAAGCTGAAAATTTCATAAAAAAAATCAAGTTACAAAAAGGAGACCTCCCCCCAATTTTAGATATCGAAAAAAGCCCAAGAAGAATATCAAAAGATATCTTCATAAAAAACATAAAAACTTTTTGCAA
>CAKAOY010000034.1 GCA_916710115.1 uncultured Bergeyella sp. | reverse complement strand
CGAAATAATGAATTAAGAGTTGTGATAGGAACAACTATTTCTATATTTTTACCTTTCTCTAATTTGGGGCTTATTGTGGTTGATGAGGAACACGATACGGCATATAAATCAAGGGAAACAACCCCTTTTTTTAGTGGGAAAGATGCAAGTCTATACCTTTCAAGTTTATACAAAGCGAAGGTTATTTTGAGTTCGGCAACACCTTCTGTGGAGTCGTATTACCTTGCCCAAATTGGTAAATTAGAGTATGTTTTTGTTGGAGAACGCTTTGGAGGAATATCAGTTCCGAAGATAGAAATAGTAGATTATAAGCAATCTGTAGAGAATAAGGATTTGAAAAGTTTGAATTTTTCAAATCGTTTGTATGATGAAATTAATACAGTCTTAGAGCGAAAAAAACAAGTGATGTTGTTGCACAATAGGAGAGGGTATTCTAATGTGATGGAGTGTGTAAAGTGTGGCTATGTGTCCTATTGCTCAAATTGTGATGTTATACTGACTTATCATAAGGCATCTCATCAGTTGAAATGCCATTATTGCGGAAACAAAATTGCTCCACCTGTGAAATGTCCTAAATGCTCTTCTAATGAGTTTAATATGAAAGGAATAGGAGTGGAACAAATCTATGAGGAGACGAAGACAATATTTCCTACTGCGGAAGTGGATAGAATGGATGCCGACTCTATGAAAACGAAATTTGCTTATGAAAAATTATACGAAAAAATAGAAAATGGTGATACTGATATTATTGTAGGTACCCAATTGATTGCCAAAGGTTTGGATTTTGATAATATTGAGTTTGTCGGAATCCCTCGTGCAGACCAATTACTCTATAATCAAGATTTTAGAGTGGAGGAAAAGGCTTATCAGCTTATTACTCAAGTTGCAGGTAGGGCAGGACGAAAATCAGGTGATGGGAGAGTTTTGATACAGACATATAATCCAGACAATAATGTCTTTCAGTTGATTAGCAAAGAAGATGTTAGCCAAATATATCAATATTTTTTGTCGGAAAGGAAGGCTTATAATTATCCACCATTTACAAAGTTACTCTTGGTAGAATTGAAATACGGTAAGGAGGATAGGTTAAAAAGGGCAGCTACTTTTTTAAGTAATGTGCTGAAAAAATATATTCCATCTCAGTGTATTTTCGGTCCCGAAAAGCCTTATGTATCAAGGATTAATAACTATTATCACTATCAAATATTATTGAAATTTCCACGAGGTAAAAAATATCAGTATTTTAAAGATTTGGTAGCGATAAGTTTAGAAGAGTTTAATGAAATTACAGCTTATAAGGCAATTAAAATTAGACTTCTTGTAGATGTATAATTTTTCATTTTACTCTAATTAAGTTAAAATAATATAAAAATATAAATAGAATTGATTATTTTTTATTACTTTTGGAGAGAATAAGATATTTTGAAGATTATTTTTGTTGATAAATGTTGAATTAAATTGAAATATTAGTGAGAAAATTATATTTAATCATTGCTCTATATACTATTTTTTTTGGTTTTTCTCAAAATATAGAAGAGAAATCGGAAAAGAAAGAAAGAATAACGGAAATACTTGAAAAAAAGCCACTTACACCAAAGGAGCAAATTGAAGAAAATATAGAAAAAATGCAACAAGACCCCGTGCTTAAAAAGGCAAACTGGGGTTTTGTGATATACGATACAAGGACAAAAAAAACGGTTGTTTCCTATAATGAGAGTAAATCCTTTATCCCTGCATCCACTACTAAATTACTCACGACTGAAACGGCAATAGGAATTTTAGGGGTTAAATATAGATGGACAACTCAACTAGAATATTCTGGAAAAATTGATGAAAATGGTGTGTTGAATGGTAATTTGTACATTATAAGCAGTGGAGACCCTTCATTAGGCTCTGGAAAGGCAGGTTCATTGCCCTATTCTTTATTGATTAATAATTTCAAACAAGAGATTATTCAGAAAGGAATAAAAAGAATAATTGGTGATATTGTAATACAAATTGCTGTATTTAAGGATAATATAAAAGATGCACTGCCTCCAAATATTGTTTGGCTAGAACATAATAATTATTATTTGCCAGTAGGTGCAACGATAGATATTTCCTTGCAAAAAGAACAATTGGTAACCACGAGAAAATCACCTTTTAATGATGAGAAAAGGTATTTTTATATTTCGCCGTATACAAAAAAAATGGCATTTACTAATGATTATACCGAAAGACCTTTAAAGGTCAAATTACCTGATGCTCCGATGTATTTGGGAAATAATTTGAAATCAACTCTCATAAAATCAGGTGTTTATGTATCTGGAAAAGTAGTTGCAAGGATGTTGGATAATAATCCTGAAAATAGATTTTTTATTACGAATTATAAGTCTCCAACTGTTTCGGAAATTATTTTTGATACAAACCAAAGAAGTGATAATGCTTTGGCAGAGGCATTATTGAGGGTTTCTGCTTTTCATAAAGAGGGAAATCAAACGTTGGAGACTGGTAAAGAGGTAGTTATAGATTATCTTAAAAAGGAAGGATTTGATATGAATGGATTTATCTATTCTGATGGTAGTGGATTATCTCGTTCTAATTTAGTTACTCCAATTTCTCAAGTTAAATTTTTGACAAAATTAATGTCAAAATCACATTATAATGAATATTTTCGGTCATTACCTATTGGTGGACAATCAGGTACATTGAAAAATTCTTTTAAGGGAGATGGATATGGTAGAATTTTTGCTAAAACAGGCACTCTAAATAGAGTAAAATGCCTTGCGGGATATATAAAAACGCGTTTGGGTAGGGTTTTGGCATTTTCATTATTGATAAATAATTATGAGGGTTCTGTTCAACAAGTGAAATCTAAAATGGAGCAATTGGTAGAGCCTGCTGTTAATTTGTAATAGTTTGATTATTAAATAAATACAAATGAAAGTTAATCTTCCTGATAAGATGTATTATACCACGCGTGAGGTTGCCGATGCCTTTGGACTCAATCAGTCTAATATTAGGTACTGGGAGAGTCAGTCTCCGATTTTGAAGCCTAAAAGAAATAAAAAAGGTGATAGATATTTTACCCAAGAAGATATTAAAAATTTAGAGATGATTTATTACCTTACGAAAGAAAAGGGATATACGTTAGATGGAGCAAAAATGGCTCTTTCCACAGATGAAAAATTGTATCAAAGGAAGGCTATGATTGATAAACTTAGATTTGTGAAAGCAGAATTAGAAAAGTTAAAGGGTTCATTATCAGATAATAAATATTAGAATGAGTAGATTGTCTCATATTGTATGGAAAAAACAAATCATCGGACTGATTGTTTTGGCGATGGTTATTGTCGGTTTGAAATTGGGTTTTGAATGGTATGAAAAAACTCAGAAACAACAAGAAATAAAAATAGAATTTATAAAAAAAGAGGATAAACCTGTTATCTTAACGATGTTCGACCCAAATGATTTGGACGAGGAGGCATGGCAAAATTTGGGTTTTACAAAGAAACAAGTAAAGACAATCTTGAAGTATAAGGAAATTATTGGTGGAGAGTATCTTTCAAAACAGCAATTTAGGAAGTGCTATGCAGTATCTGATGAAAAATATAAGCAGTTGGAGAAATTTATTTTACTCCCTGAGAAACACGATAGATTTAGCAAAAATTATAAATCCCATAGGAGAGAAATTGTTGTAAGTAAGCGGTTTAATCCTGATGATTTCTCTCAAAAAGATTGGGAACAATTAGGTTTTTCAGAGAAGCAGGCTGTTTCTATTTTGAAATATAAAAATTATCTTGGTGGAAGTTTTCTTAGTAAAGAAAAATTTAGAAAATGTTTTACGATTTCACCTAAAAATTATGAAAAATTAGCCCCGTATCTTATTTTACCTGAAAAAGTATCAGAAGAATTTGCGAAAAATATAAAATATAGTAAAAAGGAATCTCGTAAGATAGAATTGCAACCTTTTAATCCGAATGCATTGGATGTAGAAGGATGGAAACGGCTTGGATTTACTGAAAAGCAATCTCAAGTGATTGTAAATTATAGAGATAGACAAATGAAAGGGAATTTCAAGTCTTTGGAGGATATTAAAAATTGTTTTGTTATTTCCAAAGAAAAATTTGATTTATTGAAGCCTTTTATCCAGATTAAAGTTTTGGAGAATAGTATTGTGAATCAGAGTATAAAGAAGGTGGAATCTAAGACGGATTTCAATAATATAGATATTAATAAAATCTCATATAAACAACTATTGGAGTTTGGTTTTGAAGAAAAAGAATCGAGTATTTTTGTTGGATTTCGTAAAAAATTAGGTGGATTTATTAATGAGAAACAGATTTTGGAGATTTATAATATAGATAAGGAAAAATTACAGCAATTAGTACATATTTGTAAATTGGATAATTCTTCTGTCCAAAAATATACATTGATAGATGCTCCAGAGGAATGGTTACAAAATCATCCCTATTTCAAATATTCGGCGGATAAGATTATCTATTATAGAACAACCTATCCCGATGATAAGAAAATATGGAAATTATTGAAACTCAAACCAGAATATGAAGAGAAAATGAAATGGTATTTATATTGATATTATTTAAAATAAGCCAAAAGTGTTTTTAGTTGATATGAAGAAAAATAAAAGTTAGATTGGGTTAATAAATTATATAAATTTAAATTAATATGCGAAAACGGAATATTTATATTAATTATATAATTGTATAAGGTGATTAAAAGTTAAAAAATGTTAATGTTTCGGAGATTTTGTCTATAATTATTTTTTTTATTAAATTTGCAATAAGAAATAAGTTTTTTTATAAATTAATAATTATATAATATGAACTATCAATTAGACGAAATCGACAAAAATATTCTTGATTTTTTGGTTGAAAATACAAGAATGCCATTTACTGAAATTGCAAAGCAGATGAATGTTTCTGCAGGTACAATCCATGTTAGGGTGAAAAAAATGGAGGATGCTGGTATCATAAAAGGGTCTTCATTGATTCTTGATTATGGAAAATTAGATTACCATTTCATCGCTTTTATGGGGATTTTATTAACAAAATCGGATAAATCTCAAGAGGTTTTAAATGAGTTAGTTTCTTTCCCGAATGTGGTAGAAGCAAGCTTAATTTCTGGAAAATATAGTATTTTCTGTAAGATCCAAGCAAAAGATACCGAAGATGCAAGAAGAGTTATCAATAGAATTGATGATATTTCAGGGGTATTGAGAACTGAAACTATGGTGTCTTTCAAAGAGTGTTTTAGTGATAAAAATAGATTAATAAAAGCTGTAAGCGTAGAATAATCAATATTTTTAAAGGCTATCTAAAATGATAGCCTTTTTTTATTTAATTTCTTCATAATCTATCGTTTCGGCATCTTTCCAAAATGATTTTTTATTGGAAGTACTCTTTTTTTTGGATGAGTCTTGCTGTTGTGGTTTTCGAGCCTCATTTTTCATTTTTTGATGCGGAAAATAGTTGTAAAACTGATTAAAAAAAATCCGCTTCAAACTATTCCATACGAGGAAAAAAACGATAGTTCCAAAGGTTACATATAGTATAAATTTTATCAAAAACATAGTGTGATTTTTATGGATTGACTGCAATAGTAGTGCTCGTTACCGACTTTATAGATTGGCTTTGTTTGCCATCAGATACGGATTCTGTCTGAGTTGCAGTTACATTTATTTTTTGTTGTTTTATCCATCCAGATTTTTGGTTAAAAGTAATTGTCCCGTTTTGGACGAGTTCCGAGCTAATAGAACGAGTAACGCCTTGCTGAGTCTGTTTATCAGATTGTTTTGGTATCCCTCCTGATACAGATATAGTTACTAATCCTTTTTCTATGGATTTAATACTATAGTGAGTGGATAATTTTATTTTTCCATCGGGGGATATTATATCTGATTTTGACCATTGCTCCCCAATTTTAACCCCTTTTTCTGGTAAAATCATTATATTTTTAGTGAATTGGTCTTTCAATACCTTTTCATTAAAACCAGCTTTTGTGGAGTTTAGTACCTGTTTTTTTATTTCTGCAGTTGCTCCTTTTATTTTATTTAGAGTAGATGAAATTTTGTTGTAAATATTTTCAAAACCTGTAATAGATAGTATTTTACCAGTTTTATCCATCTTCATTTGTAAACTATTATTTACTAATGCTTTGTCGATAGTCCATTTGTTTTTCAACTCTTCATTTTTTGGGGCAGGAGTATCGGTATCAATGCTAATATTTTGTCCGTTTGTGGATTGCGACGCTTTTTTACTTACAAAATTAATTTGAATATCATAGATGTCATCTTTAATATCATTCACTGTAAAAGTTACATTATCAGTGGTTTCACTAGTAGCGGATTGGCTTTCACCTATTGGAGAAGTCATATTAATTACATCTTTTTGGTAAGTAGTGAATGGATAAGTTATCCCTTTTTCTAAAATGAAATGTTGTTTATAGACGCCTGTACTATCCTTCTCTATTGCAAAAGAACTCTCTAAAGATGTTTTTTTCTCTTCCGTGTCGGTAGTTAAGGTTTGCTCTTTATTAGGAGAATTGCTTTTATCACTGGCGATTTTTTTTTCTTTTTTGCTATTACAAGAGATAATAGATAAAATGGTAACAGTTATGATACTCAATTTTTTCATTTTGTTCTAAATATTGTGTTAATATTATTGTAATCGTTGTCTCAAAACTTCGTATAGTACAGCACCACAAGCTACTGAAACATTTAGAGATTGAGTTTTTCCTAAAATTGGAAGTTTTATTTTTTCGTCGGAATGATGCAGTACTTCTTTTGAAATTCCTGTTTCTTCATTCCCCATTACAATGGCGCAAGGCTCTCGAAAGTCGGCTTCGTAGATTGTTTTTTGTGCTTTTTCGGTAGATGCAAAAATACTGATGCCTGATTGTTGAAGAAAATCAATAGTATGAGCTAAGTTTTTTTCTTTACATATTTTTAAGTTATAAATAGCACCTGTTGATGTTTTTATAGCATCAGAATTTATAGGAGCACTACCTTTGTCGGGAATAATGATGGCATCCACCCCTACACATTCTGCGGTTCGGCAGATTGCCCCAAAATTACGAACATCAGTTAGTCTATCTAAGATGAGTAAAAATGGAACCTTTCCATCCTCAAACAAAATAGGAACAATATCTTCTATCTTATGAAACATTACATCAGATATGAAAGCAACTACCCCTTGATGGTTTTTTCTTGTAAAACGATTTATTTTCTCGATAGGGACATAATTAGGGCGAATCCCGTGTTTAGAAAGAAGTTTTTTAAGTTCAATAATGGTGTTTCCTTGTAAGCCATTTTGAATAAAAATTTTGTCAATCGTTTTATCAGATTCCAAAGCCTCAATAACAGGGCGAATTCCAAAAATGAAATCTTCCTTTTTGTCTTCTGAAGAATGTTTATATTTATTATGATTATTCAATTTTGATAATTTTTTGGTTAAAAATCAATATTTATTGTTGCAAATCTAATGAATTTTAATTAATAATCTAATATTAAATACATTATTAACAAAAAATTAAGATAGAGCATTGCTCTAATGAGTATCTTCATTATATGGACTTCTATTGATGATAGACCTTCCTAAGGAAATTTCGTCGGCATATTCAAGTTCGTCTCCTACAGAAATACCCCTTGCAATAGTAGAAAATTTTATATCAAGATGCTTGATTTTCTTATAGATATAATAAGCAGTGGTATCACCTTCCATTGTTGCTGAAAGAGCGAAAATAATCTCTCTGATATTTCCATTTTTTGCTTTTTCTTCTAAGGCTGATATATGTAATTGATTAGGGCCAATGCCTTCTATAGGAGATATTTTTCCACCTAAGACTAAATATTTTCCACCAAATTTTCCAGTGTTTTCTATTGCCATCACATCTCGGACATCTTCTACAATACACAATAATCCCGAATCTCGATTATTGTTAGCGCATATTTTACAAATGTCAGTATCTGAAAAATTATAGCATTCCTTACAATATTGAATGTCCTTTACTAATTTTATTAACGATTCTGCAAGGTTAATTGCTTGAGATTGATGTTGTTTCAATAAATAAAGTGCTAATCTAAGGGCAGATTTATTCCCAATACCAGGTAATCCAGAAATTTCTTCTACAGCCTTTGATAATACTTTACTTGGGTATTCCATTGATTTTAAACTTAGATTAAAGGTTATTTAAAAATTCTTCCATAGGAATCGATATTTGCTCTCCTGTCTCCTGATTTTTTATGTTAATAGTCTTCGTTTCAATCTCTTTATCACCAATAAAAACAAGATTTTTGGCTTTTTTCTTCTCAGAATAACTAAAAAATTTCTTCATTTTACCTGCTTCGGGGTATAATTCTGCTACGATACCTTTTGCTCTTAGTTGGTTTATAATTTTCTGTGCTACAATAGATTCTGTATTTCCATAATTTGCAAAAAGATATTCTATATTACTTTCGGTATTGTTCGGAAATTTATTTAATTCGCTCATTACCAGATAAATTCTATCGAGTCCAAATGAAATCCCAATACCAGGCATATTCTTCACACCAAAAATTTCAGTGAGGTTACTATATCTTCCACCACCACCAATAGATCCCATTTCTACATTTTCTGCTTTCACTTCAAAAATTGCTCCAGTATAATAGTCTAATCCACGAGCTAAAGTAATATCGAAAACTAATTGATTATCAATACCTAATTCTCTGCAAGTGTTCAATACGAACTCCAATTCTTCAACTCCAATTCTTCCGATTTCAATATTTGTAAATTTTTCTTTTAGAATATCAATTACTTGATTTTGAGGGAGGTTATTAAATAAAAACTCTAATTTGGAAATAGCATCTACAGGTATTTTTTTATCTAAAAGTTCTTTAATGACATTGTCTTTACCGATTTTATCTAATTTATCTAAAGCAACAGTGAAATCTATTAATTTATCAGAAATTTTTGCATATTCGGCTAAACCAGATAATATTTTTCGGTTGTTGATATGTATTTTAACGGAAATATTTAAATCGTTAAATGATTTTAAATAGAGTTGAATTAGGTCAATTTCCTGCCAAAGACTTTCACTCCCTACAATATCTGCATCACATTGATAAAATTCTCTAAATCTGCCTTTTGCAGGTCGGTCTGCTCTCCAAACAGGTTGGATTTGGTATCGCTTGAAGGGGAATGATAGTTGTCCATGGTTCATCGCTACAAACCGAGCAAAAGGAACGGTTAAATCATATCTTAAAGCCTTTTCGGAGATTTGCGGTGTTAGTTTTTGGGCATCTTTGTTTATCCAATTTTCCTCATTTACCTTACTTGTGAAATCTCCAGAATTCAAAATTTTGAAAATTAATCGGTCGCCCTCTTCTCCATATTTCCCTGTGAGGGTTGATAGGTTTTCAAAACTCGGAGTTTCAAGTGGTTGAAATCCAAAAAGTTCAAAATTTTTCTGTAAAATATTAATAATGTATCGTCTTCCTGCTACTTCCGATGCGGTGAAATCTCGCGTTCC
>CAKAOY010000033.1 GCA_916710115.1 uncultured Bergeyella sp. | reverse complement strand
CTCTACAGAATGATAAAGTTTAGTAGCATGTAGCGAACAAGTTGAAATATCACCATACTCGAATATAGACTTCCCATTGACCTCTACTCCAAAAGCGTGAGCTGCATCATATATTACTTTTAGGCTATATTTTTTTGCAATTTCCTCAATTTTAACTACATCGCAAGGATTTCCATAAACATGAGTTGCGAGAATAGCCTGGGTCTTATCCGTAATGGCAGATTCTATTTTGTCAGCATCTATACAGAGAGATTTTGGATTAATATCCACAAATATAGGAGTACAATTTTCCCAAACAATAGAACTCGTAGTGGCTACGAAAGAAAACGGCGTAGTGATAATCTCCCCTGAAAGTTCAAGAGCCTTGATAGCCATCTGTATTGCAACAGTTCCATTAGTAACGAATAATAAGTGGCTTACAGATAGATAATCTTTTAGTTCCATTTCCAATTGGCTAGCGAGAGGTCCCATATTAGTGAGCCATTGGCGTTTCCATATACCATCAATCAATTTTTGATATTCTTCTTTTGGTGGTAAAAAAGGTTGTGTTACGGGTATCATATTTTGTGTAATAATCTTTTTAAGTTATTTACTGATTTCTGATTATTTAGTTTTTCTAAATAATCTTCTTTTATTCTCATAGAAAATGATTTTAATAAATCTCTATCTTGATAAAGTTTTTTAATAGCAGATTTCATTTCTTCCTTATCTCTTCCTACAAAGATACCATTTTCTCCGTTTTGTATAATCATTTTTGGGAAACCAATTTTTGTGGAAATACTCGGTACCTTAGAGAGTGATGCTTCTGCGAAGAGTGA
This sequence comes from uncultured Bergeyella sp., assembly GCA_916710115.1. GTDB lineage: Bacteria > Bacteroidota > Bacteroidia > Flavobacteriales > Weeksellaceae > Bergeyella_A. The sequence goes on along the minus strand of CAKAOY010000033.1, from coordinate 8,771 downwards.
TGGCCCTGTATCAGCCGAAGAAGCAATGCAAACAACATCTATATCTTGATAGAAAGAGAGTAGCTCGTCGTAACTACCACTGAATTTAGTTTTTAGTTTAATTTTTAATCCTTCTCCTTGTAGTTCTTTAATAGCAGGCTCTATGATGCTACGGTATCCCTTCATCTCTCTATCGGGAGTTCCTGTCCAACCAATGGTGAGCGTTTCTTGGTCTCCTACATTTTTATTTTCTACGAATTGAGACTCCTTATGGATACCATTTGAAATAGCAATTTTGCTATCGAAATTTTGATAATCATCATATAGATTGGCATTTCCTACAATGATTCCATCATATTTTTTCAAATATTTGTTATAAAACTCTTGTCGTGACAGAGTCTTCAAGTTGGTTTTGGTTTTCTCATCAAAAGATGGCCCCTCATGAGGATAAGAATCGGTATATATACCCACTAATTTCTTATTCGCTATAAAAGGAAATTCAGAAATGTATTGAAAATAATAAGCCATTTCTATGATAAAATCAAAGGAAATTTTATTCGTTTTTTGCTGACTTAATACCTCATATACGGGATTTTCGCTATATATAGGATATGAATATGTTTTAGATGGGTGAATTTTATATTTCTTGTTTGAGGATTTTATAGCAAGGCTTATTTTATTTTTTAGAATATCCCAACAGCTGAACTTTTTAGATTTAATAAAAAAATCTTGTGCAAAAGCCACATAGCAGTTATATTCTGTATGTAATAATTCTGCCCAAGTTTTTATGATATTATGATATGCCCAATCAGGCTTATCTACAATGAATAAAATACTCTTTTTCATTTAAATAAATTCTTATACAATAATGCTTTTTTCTCTACAATAATCCATACCGCAAAAAGCAATCTCAAAAAACAAAATTGCTCGTATGTCTCATAAAATGTTATGAAATATTTATTGCAAAGTTAAAAAAAATCCTTGATTTTACTATCTTTGCAATATTTACTGTTTTTAAGTAATGAGATTAAGTATTATTATCCCTATCTACAATGTAGAAAAATATATAGAGCGATGCATCAATAGTATATTCGAACAAAATCTTGCTTCGGAAGATTATGAGGTATTGCTTATTGATGATGAAACTCCCGACCAAAGCGGTGAAATAGCAAAAAAAATTGCTGAAAGCAGAGATAATTATCACTATATTTTTTCAAAAAAATAAAGGATTAGGAGGAGCAAGAAATACGGGAATATTACATGCCAAAGGCAATTATATTTTATTTTTAGACTCAGGTGATTGCTAGACAGAAATAGTATTATAGAATTACTAAATGAAGTCCATCAACGAGATTTAGACATATTAATTTTTAATATGAAAAATGTTTCCTCCAATGGAGATATTACAGAGCAAAAATGTGATATAATACCTTTACAGGTATTTACTGGCCAAGATTTTATTATTAATAATGAACTCTACATTCTACCTTGTGCCACCCTATACCGCAGAGATATTTTAATAAAAATAATATATAGAGATATTTTAATAAAAATAATATATTCTTCCGCGAGGGAATATTTCACGAAGATGTAGATTTTTATCTAAAAACTATTCTTAACGCACAAAAAGTAATGTATATCCCCAATAAAAGAATATATAATTACTATAAAAATGAACAATCTATTACACATAACTATAATGACAAGCGTATAAGAGATTATGGATTGGCAATACTTAGTATTTTTGAAATTTTAGATGGTCAAACTAATAAACAAGTAGCAGACAAGATACGATATTTATTAGAAAAATTTATATACCATTGGATTGGTATACTCTATTCATACCCTATCAAGTTTCAAATAATTAGGGAAGTATTAGAATTGATGAAAAAGAAAAAATTATATCCTTTTCAATTTCATCAAATAAAATTATCTCCAAAAGATAATGTAAGATTGTGGTGTTTTAATAACCTATGCTCTTACTCTATTTTCTTTAAATATCGACGATATATCACGATTATTTATATGATAACTAGTAAATTATAAAAAATGCCTAAAAAAGAAAAAATATTAATCTTCTACAATCAATTAGGAGAATATTTCTGCTCCCAGGCCGAAAAAATAGGATTAGAACCTATTCATTTTTATTCCCAAGAGTGGGGCAATATCCCAGAATTTAAAGTAAATATTTGGACTAAATACGAAAATATTTTTAGGAGAATTTTCTTCAAAGATAAAACTTTTCTACATAGAAAATATGATGAATATCATCAAAAAATTGATATAAAGAGATTAAAAAATATCATTAAAAAGCACCCAAAAATAGATTATATCCTATTTTTCCGTGCAGACCTATACTCAGAAAAAGTAATCCAACTCTGCCGAAAAATATCTAAGCAGATGATGAGTTATCAATTTGATGGTATGGCGGTAGGGCAAAAAATATTAGACCACCAACCTCTTTTTGATAAAATATTTACTTTTGATAAAAATGACCAATTGAAATATCATTTTTTGCCCCTTACGAATTGTTGGTTCCCAAATCCACACACAAACACTCAGGCAGATACTGATATTTTTTATGTAGGAGTTGGCACTCCAGATAGGATAAAATATGCAACAAAAATTAGCGAATATGCCAATAAAAAACACTTGAAACTCAATCTGATATTAGATGTTCCTAATCATGTTCCTATCCAAAACAAGGGAGGGATAAAATTTATACATGATGGGATATCTTTCGAAGAAAATTGGCAAAACTTGATGCAATCCAAAGCTGTGTTAGACCTAAAACTACCACACCACGATGGACTAAGTTTCAGATTTTTTGAGGCGATATATTATAAGAAAAAAATTATTACTGATAATGTGAATGTTAAAAATTATGATTTTTATCATCCTGATAATATTTTTATTACAGATTATGAGGATTTCTCTGGGCTGAAAGAGTTTTTAGAAAAACCTTATTACGAAATTGATGAGAAAATAGTTAATAAATATGGTGTGGAAAACTGGCTAAAATATGTTTTGGATATAGAGCCACATCAAAAAATAGATTTACCCAAATTATGGAAAGATTAATAACTATATTCACTCCAACCTACAACAGGGCCTATACCCTACCCAAACTATATGAAAGCCTAAAAACACAAACAAATCAAAACTTTGATTGGGTAATTGTAGATGATGGCTCCACAGACGACACAGAAGCATTAATAAAGTCTTTTATTGATGAAGGAATAATAAAAATCACTTATATAAAACAGAAAAATCAAGGAAAACATATTGCTATCAATACAGGAGTGACCTTGGCAAAAGGTGATTTTTTTATTGTGATAGATTCTGATGATTATTTATTAGAAAACTGTATCGAGACTTGTTACGCTCTTATGGAGCGAGTTAAGGAAGAAAATATCGCAGGATTTACATTTATTCGTTTTACTGAAGATATACAATACGATACCACAAAATACAATAACAAAATGTGGTTTTATGACGAAGAAGGTGAGTTCCATTGGGAACATTGGGGAGAAATGGCATTTTGCTACAAAACAAAAATTGCAAAAAAATACCCATTCCCACAATTTGAGGGAGAAAAATTCTGCCCAGAGTCTTTGGTTCATCGTAGGATAGGAAAGCGTTATAGGGTACTATACACCAACTATGTATTGGCAAGTGGCAACTATTTAGAAGATGGACTTTCCGCTAAATATGGCAAACTAATGGAAAACAACCCGCGAGGGGCAATGCTTTCTCTTTCAGAGAAAATTGCATATTCAGACACTGATATTCAAAAGGAAGAATGGGCAACCACTTATTGGAATATCGCCTTAAAAGCCAAGCATATACCTTGGCTTGATAGATTCCGTGGGATACCTCTCTCCCTATCATTCAAATTTTGGAAAAAACGACTATTGAGATAAGATATTTTTTATAATATCATTAAATTGATTCCCCCAATTCTCCCAATTGAGTTCCTTTTCGTACTTTGCTCGGGCGTTTTGGGATTTTTCTAATATCTGTTCTGGATGTTGTAATAATTTTTCTATTTCGTGGGCATAGTCTTCCGCCGTAGCATTTTCAGGAAGCAAAATTCCTGTTTTTCCGTTTTCAATATGAGCCGACACGCCTCCTGTATCGGTAGAAATTATCGGAAGTCCATAGCCCGATGCCTCGCAAAATACTATCGGAGTACAATCTGCCTCAGTAGGTACAAAAAGGAAATGCGAAGTCAGCAAAAAATCTTGGATTTTCTGCAAATCGGCTGGATTATTTTTATTTAAAAATGGGATAATCTCAACCCAATTTTCTTGGATATTTGGTTCGCACCCCACGATGGTAAATTTCACATTATACCCCTTGTTTTTCAATATTTTAAGAGTTTCAAAGGCTAAATTACCCCTTTTTCTTTCCCAATTTACTGCTAAGAATAAGAAACGATATTCACCATCAATCACTCTGCGAGATGGGAGATGCTCTGGAACTTCCAAATTTGCCCCAAATTTTAGGAGTTTTATTTTTTCAGTAGGGATTTGATAGTGTTTCTTAGCAAAATCTACTGCCCATTCGGAAGAGAATATGGCTACATCCACATTATTGAGTGTTTTTCTCTCTAACCAGAGTGTTTCTCTTTTAGATAAAATACCAAAACCTGAATAATATGGATAATAGTTGAGCAACTGAGCGATATTGGCATCATTAAGGTAGATAATCGGTATATCCGTTTTTAAAAATGCGAGTTCACAGACTGCCGTAGGAGCAAAAAGAATATCAATATTTTGCTGTTTTATCGTTCTTTTGAGTTTTTTTGATAGAAGTAAAGCTTTGTATAAATTGATATGCTGGTTGTATCCTCTATTAAATATCTTCTGCATTGATTTTTCAATAAAGGAGTATATCTTTTGCTGGCTTTCGGATAGTTGTACTATGGGTACCCACACTACTTCGTAGCCGTGTTTTAGGATTTGCTCGTACATTTTATACATCGTCCCCGACCAGTTTCTCTTGTCCTCTAATGGTCTTGACGAATAGAAACCTATTCTTTTTTTCATAATAGAAATTTAATCCACGAAAATAATTAATTTTTATTTTTTAGTGATTTTATCCCTCCATTTTATAATAGGAAGTTCAATATATTTATATAAAAGTGTAGAAAATAACATACAGAAAGATAAAAATAAAAAGAATTTGATACTGTTCTTATCAGAATAAAGATAAGTAAAAGGATTAATAAGATTATCAATAATAAACAAATTGAGCAAATATAAAGAATAGGAAATCAAGGAAATCCAAGTAATACATTGAGTAATAAAATTGGGGCGATTAATTTTGAAACTGCTCAAAAATGGCAATAATCCTAGTACAAACACAGAGTCTAAAATTAGAGATAAACTTCTAATATCATGTATATAAATCCTATTTATCAAGAGCAACATTATTGAAATTATAAGTGCTGGTATCTTAATTTTAATCCAAAAATTCTTATGAAAATAAGCAATTGTAGCACCAACAACGCCGTATAGTATAGCATCTAATCTAAAAATTACTAAATGAGATTTGAAAGGATTTCCCAAAATCAATTCATCATAAAATCTAAATGAAGAAAAAACTAATAAAATGATAAGTGATAATCGATAAATATATGTAGGTAGATAAGATTTTTTAGTAACACGATGTACAATAAATATGAGTAATGGAAATAAGAGATAGAACCACTCCTCTACAGAAAGGCTCCAGCCTTCTGGGAATTTTCTATAATAATTCTCGTCTAATGAGTAAAAATTTTGAGTGAAAGTTATTCTTCTTAACACATCTGCAAAGGATATATCAATATTCTTATAAAAGTAATTAAAGGTTAAAACAAATAGCATAACCAAATAATAGTTAGGCAAAGTTCTAAACCATCTTCTTTTCCAAAAATTTAGTAGCGTAGAAAAAGAAATCCCATATTTAAGAAATTCCTTTGTTAGTATAGTACCAATTAAAAAACCACTTAGTACAAAAAATAACCCCACTCCATCTATATATAGATATTTATAATAAAAATGAGTCAAATTATTAGGTTTGATACTTTCTAAAAAATGAGTAAGAAGAACAAAAAAAATAGCAGCACACCTCAATAAATCCAATCCAAATATCCTATTTCCTGAAACATCTATCTTAAAAAGATTAACAATACGAGTTATCATAAATTAATGCCTTATTTTTTTTAACAAATAAATAATCAATTTTTTATAATGTTTTAAAATCCATTTCAAAAACTGAAATGCTGTAGCAAATTGTCCCTGCTTCAATGTCTGGAAAAAGTCGTTATAGCTTCTAATAAATATCTGCCAATCCGAGTGTTGTTTGATTTTTCCTTGATAGAAATTTCCAATAATCGTATCCAAATGATTATGTTTCAAATCTCTCCGAAAATTAACCGCCCCAAAGGAAAGCCCTGCGTCGTGTCGGCGATAGGCAGACATCGTTTTAGAAAAACCTCGCATCTTGCCCAAAGTAGTGGCAGCCAAGAATATAGCCGTATCAAAATACTGCAAAGTAGGGTCGTTCAATGTCTCCTTAAAGGCCAATGTCCTCAAAGTTGCCGAACGCATCACTACCGTAGCCGTATGCACTACCCAATGCTGATAAATCTCCAAAGGCGTATAATCTCTGTCCTCTATGATAGAAAATGGCTTTCCATCCAACTCAGAGTATGGAGATACATTATTCGCCTGATGAAAGCAAATAGCATATTCTGGATTTTGCTCCAAAAAATCATATTGAGTTTGTAGTTTGTGTTCATCTGTCCAATAATCATCCCCCTCACAAAACGCCAAATACTCTCCCGTAACCTGCCGTAGGGCATAATAAAAGTTCGGCGTAGAACCCATATTCTGTTCGTGGCGAGTATATTTCACTTCTATATGAGGAGGTGTATTTTTCAGATAGGCTTCTATCACTTTGTGGGTATTGTCTGGAGACTTATCATCACATAGTATGAGTTCTATTGGGAAATCTACTTTTTGCATAAAAATTCCCTCCAAAGCTTGTTCTATATACTCTTGATGGTTATAGGATAGCACTACAATAGATAGTTTCTTCTTACCTTGCATAGATTATACCATTATAAAGACTGCAAATATACTACATTTAAACAAAATTGCCCATACCATTATTTGCAAATCAGCCCGAAATATATCAACTTTCCATAATTGTTATTTTCTACAAATAAAAACCTAATATCCTAATTTTTAAGATATTATTTTTAGAATTATTTTTTTTCATATATTTGCCGACTCATTTTAAAAAAGTTTTTTTATCTATGAAAAAGAATTTATTCATATTGGGAATGATGGTTTCCAGCATATACTATGCACAAAATACAGGTTCTACACAGAACACTACAACAACGAACACAGGAAGAGTAGGGATTAATAATACTGCTCCTACAGAAGCCTTAGATGTTGAAGGAAACGGAAGAGTAAGAGCCTTAGCAAATGGAGAAAATACAGTTGATTTCCCTAAGGTAGTAGTAGCGAAAACAGATGGTACTCTGGGGCAGAGAAACTGGGGTGAAGTGATAAGTAAAGCCCCAGTAATAAACATCCTTGACCATCCTGCAAAAGGATTAAAATGGAATACAAATAATGATAGAGCAAGAGGGGGAACAGCACTTACTGATAGGTCAAAAGATGCACAAGATAACTATTCTAATTATTATGTGTTTGGTTCAAAGAGTGATGTGACAGCATCTTCTGGTGATTATACAAATAGAAATACTACTTTTACAGCAAATGCAGGAGAATTCTTAACCATACAATCTATAATTAATTTTGAGGTTCAAAAAAACGGAGCCAATAATGATTCTGATAAGAATATTGATGATATCCCAACTTATGGGGACAGACAGGTGATTATTTATATGTATCTGTATAAAGGCGATACTATGCTCAAAAAAGTGAAGCAAATTGTGAATTTTAGAGGAAGAGTTTACAATCCTTCAGAGACTGCAAATATTGGAACAGATAAAGGCTATGCTTCGGATTTTAGCCAGCCTATTTTGATAAACTATTTAGTTCCTTCAGGGGGAGATGCAAATAATTATAGTGTTTCCGTAGTAGTAACGGCAAGAGCCCCATTTGACGGGAATTTTAGATTAAATCTTCAGGATCGTGGTCAGCAATTGGTAGTTATAAAATAGTAAGAAAGCATTACTGAAAAATTTATACCCTCCCTAAATATAACTTGGATTTTATAAGGTTGTATTTAGGGAGTTTTTTTATAGTTTATAAATAATTTGTCTATATTTTTTTTGTAAATCATTCTGAAATATACTAACTTTGCGTATTGGAAATTCGTTAAATAAATAAATAAATAAATAAATAAATAAATAAATAAATAAATAAATAATATCATTCTTTTAAAAATATCATAAATGTCTAAAAAAATTATTCTGAGACAATCGGTGAAGAGCGGAGTAGCCGTTGTTTTCTTTTTTGGATTGGGCATGGCATCCATCAACGCTCAGACGAAACAGCCCACAGGCAAGGTAGGTATCAATACAACTGAACCTACCGAAACTCTTGATGTAAAAGGAAAAGTCCGCATACAAGAACTTTACACAGATAATCAACAAACGGGAACTAATAATAATGCGACTTTCACTGCGACTAATGTAGTTACCGTGGATAATAATGGTGTGTTAGGGAAAAAACCTTTATCAAGTATAATTATGCCTACTATCCCAACAGAGCCATGGCAAGTAGCTGGAGGTTCCATACAAGCTACTACTAATACCCAAAATATCT
>CAKAOY010000032.1 GCA_916710115.1 uncultured Bergeyella sp. | reverse complement strand
ATAAGCTTTACTAGCTCCATTATTTCCAACCAAAATAGCGACCAAATGAGGAGCTCGCCTTTTGTTAGCCAGAATTTTATTAACTTCTTCTCTAATTTCGGATTTTATTGTTCTAGACAATGCTAATCCATCAATAATCTGTGCCATTTTTACTTTTTTATTAAATTTATTTAAATTCTTTTCTCTTTGAAATAATTAATCAATCCATTTGTTGAAGAATCATGAGAATCAATTTTGTCATCGGAGTGCAATTCTGGAAGAATCTTATTCGCTAAAACTTTCCCTAATTCTACCCCAAATTGGTCAAAACTATACACATTCCAAATCACTCCCTGAACAAAAATTTTATGTTCATACAAAGCTATAAGTTGCCCCAACGAATACGGTGTAAGCTCATCTATCAGCAAAGAATTTGTTGGTGAGTTTCCCTGAAAAACTTTATAACTCAGTATTTTATAAATTTCATCATCAGTATTTCCTGATTGTTTTAGTTCAGCATAAACCTCATCTTCATTTTTTCCAAAAGCAAGAGCCTCTGTCTGAGCAAAAAAGTTTGCCAATAGTTTTTCTTGATGGTCAGCAACCACATTACAAGACCTCACAAAAGCGATAAAATCTGCTGGAATAAGTTCAGTTCCCTGATGCAATAGTTGATAAAACGAATGTTGCCCATTCGTACCAGCCTCTCCCCAAATAATTGTCCCAGCCTCATAATTCACAAAATCACCATTTCTATCCACAAATTTCCCATTACTTTCCATATCCGTCTGCTGCAAATAGGCAGGAAACCTCTCCAAATACTGAGAATATGGCAATACAGCATAAGAACTTGCTCCTGCAAAATTTCTATACCAAATACCAAGCAGAGCCATCAATATTGGGATATTCTGAGAAAATTCTGCTGTTTGAAAATGAACATCAGTTTCGTTAGCACCTTTTAACAATTTCTCAAAATTATCATAACCTATTGATAATACAATACTTAGCCCAATAGCAGACCATAATGAATAACGACCGCCGACCCAATCCCAAAATTCAAAAATATTTTCCTCGGCAATACCAAAAGACTTTACTGCATCAATATTCGTGGAAAGAGCAACGAAATGCTTAGCTACATCCTCTTCCGTAGCCTTTTGAAGAAACCATTTTTTTGCTGAAAAAGCATTTGTTATAGTCTCCTGCGTGGAGAAAGTCTTAGATGCTACGATAAATAATGTTGTCTCTGGATTGAGATTTTTCAGTACTTCAGCTAAATGATTACCATCTACATTAGAGATAAAATGAGTATTAAGCCTCGTTTTATAGTGTTTCAATGCAGAACAAACCATTACTGGGCCAAGGTCTGATCCTCCAATACCTATATTCACTACATCTGTAATTTTTTCACCTGAAAAACCTCTATACTCACCAGAAATCACTTTTTCGGAAAATAATCTCATTTGAGATAATACTCTCTTTATCTTAGGCTTAACATCTTCACCATCAACAAAAATTGGTTTATCTGAAAAATCTCTCAGTGCGGTATGTAGCACGGCTTTGTTTTCTGTTTCATTGATTTTTTCTCCTGAAAACATCAGATTAATAGCCTCCTTCACTTTGGTTTCTTCTGCCAAACGAAGAAGATATTCCATTGTTGTAGAGTTGATTAAGTTTTTAGAATAGTCAAAAAGATAATTATCTCTCTTCACAGAAAACTCCTCAAAACGGTGAGGATTTTCGGCAAAGAGAGTTCTTAAATCAAATTCGTTTTCAAGAAAATGTTCTACTAAATACTCCCAAATATTGGTTTCAGTAGGGTTTATTTTTGGTAACATACTTCTATTTAAGTTAGGGCAAAGATAAAGAAAAAGATTTAATTTAGAAACTCAGTATTTATCTCAACAATAACCATCTTTTGGTATTGAAAAAAAATCAAATTATTCCTATATTTGCAATAACATCTAAAAAAAATAACAGAGACGAATGGCAAAGCTGAAAACATCTTATTTTTGTCAGAGTTGTGGTACCCAACACTCTCAATGGCAGGGACAATGCAAAAGTTGCAGAGAATGGAATACCATAGTGGAAGAAGTAGTAGAAAAGCAACCCAAATTAGCTATAAATACCGACAAACAACACATTATCAATATCATAGAAGTTGAAACAAAAGATGAACCAAGAATAAAAACACCATCTGAAGAGTTAAACAGAGTTTTGGGAGGCGGTATCGTTTTAGGGTCGGTAACACTCATTGGAGGCGAACCTGGGATTGGAAAATCTACTCTTTTACTACAATTAGCCCTAAAAATGAAGAAAAAAATCCTCTATGTCTCTGGTGAAGAATCGGCATCACAAATAAAGATGCGAGCTGATAGATTAACAGAAATGCAAAATCCAAATTGCTTTCTCTTCACAGAAACTTCTATGGAAAAAATCCTCTATGAAGCTCAGAAATTACTCCCAGATTTTATGATAATAGACTCTATACAGACGCTACACTCATCTAATATTGAGAGTTCTGCAGGGTCGGTATCACAAATACGGGAATGCTCCAATGAAATTATCAAATTTGCAAAAAAACACAATATCCCCGTATTCCTCGTGGGGCATATCACCAAAGATGGGCATATTGCAGGGCCAAAACTTTTGGAGCATATGGTAGATGTTGTCCTTAATTTTGATGGTGATAGGAATCACCTATTCCGCTTACTTCGGGCTAATAAAAACCGTTTTGGTTCTACGGCCGAAATTGGTATCTACGAAATGATTGCTCAAGGACTAAAAGAAATAAAAAATCCATCTCAGATACTCATCACAAAAAAATTTGAGGAACTCTCTGGAAACTCTATTGCCGTAACATTAGAAGGAAATCGCCCAATGCTCCTTGAAATACAAGCTCTCGTGAGTAGTGCTGTGTATGGTGTACCACAAAGAAGTTGTACAGGATTTGATGCGAAACGGCTTAATATGCTCCTCGCTGTATTAGAAAAACGATCAGGGTTTCAATTGGGGGCAAAAGATGTTTTCCTCAATATCACAGGAGGAATCAAGACCGACGACCCAGCTCTTGACCTGGCAGTAATAGCATCCATACTATCCAGCAACCAAGATATTGCCATTTCTGAAAGATATTGCTTCGCAGGAGAGATTGGACTAAGTGGGGAAATACGCCCTGTACCACAAATAGAACATCGCATATCGGAAGCCGAAAAATTAGGCTACGAAAAGATTTTTGTATCCAATCTTAACAAAATACCTAAAAAAAAATATACTATAAAAATTGAAGGCACAAGTAAAATAGAAGACTTTGCCGATAGATTATTTTAACAAAAAAACACCAAAAATAATATAATGAATTACACCGCCCAACAATTAGCCTCTATCACCCATTCTAAACTTTTGGGAAAAGCTAACCTTATTGTAAAAAATATCGTATTTGATAGCCGAACCATCTTCGCTGTGAATCAAACGGCATTTATTGCTATATCAACCAAGAAAAATTCAGGTGAAAAATATATACAAGACGCTATTAATAAGGGAATTAAAATTATCATCACGGAAAATATACCAGAAAATATACAAAAGGATTTAACCTACATCATCACAGAAAACACTACCGAATTCCTACAAAATTTGGCAAAACATCATATCCTACAATTTCCTGACCTACAAACCATTGGCATCACAGGGAGCAACGGAAAGACCATCGTAAAAGAATGGCTATACCAAAGCATCAATAAAGATTTCTCAGTAGTGAAGTCTCCAAAGAGTTTCAACTCACAAATAGGCCTACCCATTTCCCTACTACAAACCAATGATAATCATCAAATTGGAATATTTGAAGTAGGTATCTCTCACCCTAACGAAATGGATATTTTGGAACATATTTTCCAACCTAAAATAGGACTACTCACCCATATCGGTACAGCCCATCTCACAAATTTTCAAAATGAAAAACAACTCATTCAAGAAAAAATAACTCTCTTCAAACATTCTGAAATCATCATTTATAACGGAGACAATCAAGAAGTAAAACACTTAGTAACAGCTACTTACCCTGAAAAAAAACTTATTTCCTATGGATTAAACTACGAAAATGATGTAAAAATAATCCCAACCAAAGAAAATTCCCCAAATATTATCGTGGATTATTTTGGAGAGACTTTCTCAATCCCTATTCATCAAAAAGATGATGCCACACTTTGTAATATACTTAGTATCATTACATTATTAAAACAATTTAACTTTAACAATGAGAAAATAAGCCAAAGAATAAGCCTATTAAAAAGTATAGAAATGAGATTAGAAAGCGTAGAGGGCGTCCGAGGAAACCTCATCATTAATGATTCTTTCAATCTCGATTTAGATTCATTAATCATTGCTTATCAATTCATTAACGAATATAATAAACCTCAAAAAATACTCATTCTCACTGATTTCATTGACAGCAAAACAGCGGATTTATATCAAAAAGTCGTAAATTATACCAACGAGCAACATTTTGATAAAATATTCCTTATAGGTAAGGAAATCATCCAATTCGAAAAGGATTTCAATACGGAGACTTATTCCTTCTCTTCCATAGACGAATTAATTAATAACCAACAAGTTAATCAACTTGAAAACTCTTTAATTTTATTAAAAGGAGCAAGAATATTCAGTATTGAAAAATTAAAAAATCACCTTGAACTACAAAAGCACGACACAATTTTAGAAATCAATCTAAATGCTATTTTACACAATATAAATACCCATAAGGCTCTGCTAAAACCAACCACAAAAATGATGGCTATGGTAAAGGCTTTTTCCTATGGATTAGGTGGTTACGAAATCGCAGAATTTTTGCAACATCATCATATAGACTATCTAACAGTGGCCTACGCAGACGAAGGTGTGGAGCTGAGAAAACACGGCATAACAACTCCAATTATGGTAATGAACCCCGAACAGCATAGCTACAGCACTATAATAGACTATAATCTGGAACCTGAAATATACAGCTTCCGCGTGTTAGAAAACTTCTGCAATCAACTGAAAATAAAGGGATATAGCACTCCGTACCCGATACATATTAAGTTAGAAACAGGAATGCACAGATTAGGATTCAAGACCCACGAGATTGAAGAACTCATTACTAAAATCCATGACCTTCCAGTAAGAGTCCAGTCTATATTTTCTCATCTTGCCACTGCTGATGACGACAACAAAAAGGCATACACCCTACAACAAATACATATTTTTGATGAGAACTCTACAAAGTTAGTCGCTGGGCTTCCATATCAGCCAATCCGTCATATTCTTAATTCATCAGGAATTGCAAATTTCACTGATTATCAATTTGATATGGTGAGAATAGGCATCGGAATGATTGGTCTTTCTCCGAATGATAAATTACAAAAACAACTCCATAATGCTGTTAGTTTCAAAACTTTAATTTCGCAAATTTCGAAGGTAGAAGTGGGCGATACTATTGGCTACAACCGCCGATATTCAATAAAAAATAACACCCGAATTGCCACAATACCCGTAGGGTATGCCGATGGAATACCTCGCCTCGTAGGGAATGGCGTTGGGCGTGTGAAAATACACGGAAAATATGTTCCTATCGTTGGGAACATCTGTATGGATATGATGATGATAGACTTGGGTAAATTACCTGCCGAAGAGGGTGATGAAGTGGTAATATTTGATACTTTGGAAGAGTTATTAACCTTGTCTATACACTGCCAAACAATACCTTACGAAGTGCTTACATCCATCTCCCGAAGAGTAAAAAGAATTTATGTGAAAGATTAATCTTCTCATATATTCCTCAATAAACAAACAATCCCTTACAAAATTTGTAAGGGATTGTTATTTATGCTATTTCTTTATCTTAAAAAAATAATCATATGTTAAATATACTAAGAAACCAACTACCGATATTACGGAATAAACCAATATTTCCTCTATCCGCAACGAAAGAAATGCCTTATCCTTAGTAGTATAAAATACGATATATACGAACACAACACCTATAAAATATAATACGCTTATTAATATTCTCTTTTTCATAAATATAATATTAACAATTATTACTTCTATAATATGCCCAAGCCGATGCTATACCTGATTCTGCTGCGATACTTCCAATAAAAGTTATAGGAGCAACTGGTCCAGATAGGGCTGCTGCTGCGGCAGAAATAGTAAATCCAGCAGCTGCACTCATTCCATCTGCTTCCATAACATCTCTCAAACATGGTCTCCATCTACCATACTCTATATACTTTCCTTTATATTCCATCTTTTTATACCTAATGTAATGCCCTTCTCCTCCCATATTTTCAGATAACCAAAACCTTGCAGAACTTTTAAGAACTTCTATAAATACAAAAAATGTCTCATAATCACGCTGAGATGATATATCTTTATTATCAAATTCTAATCTCACGGAATCTAAATAATTACTAATATTTTCTACATTTTGTTCCTCATTCATATAAGATAAAAATTTAATTACCCTTTCAAAATAAACGATATTATGCTTATCATTCAAATTATTCTTTATTAAATTATAATTTTCATCAATATTGTTTATTGCATTTTTTTTATTTAATACTTCTGTATCAACATCTTTTATAATTATTTTTTTATAATTATTTTCAAACTCTTGCAAATCGGATTTTTTACTCCACTTATTCAATGCAAAAGCTTTCTCTAAATACTCATTATGTTTTTGTCCAATCAATTTAATCTGAGCATCTGTTAATAATCTCTTTTCCGTTGATGTTTGACTAACTAATTCATTTTTGTCATGTCTGTCACAACTAAAAATAACAATCAATAATCCAAATAATAATGCTAATTTCTTCATTTTAATAACATTTTAAAATTAAACAATCCGTGATTCTAAAAATGACCATTTTAGAATCACAAATTTAATTAAATACTTTTAAAAAAACAATATATTTAATAATAATTTATTATATTTATAAATAAAACTATTACCATTGTGAATAATGAAACTATCGCTCGTAAAATAAAAAAACACAAAATGTAAAGGGATTTTGCCAAGAGTATATAGCAACCAAACTGGACATTAACTAAAGTTCCTATACTAAAATAGAAAGTGGCATCTCTAAAATTAGTGTGGAAAAACTCTTTATGATTACCAAAATACTAAAAACAGATATAACAGATACAGATATACTTGATATTGACAACCATAAACAACAAGACAAAGAGACCTGTACCTCACTTGACCTTATCAATAAGCTCTACATAGAAAATAAAAAAATCTACGAAAAACTTTTACAAAAATCAGAGGAAGAAGTAAAACACTTAAAGGCTCTTCTACAGAAATAAAACTATATTTTTCATTTTTTTACTTTTGAGCATTCTACTTTATTTTTACTATACTTATATTATCCTTATTGATAAAAACAATATACTATTTACAATCCTCAATAAACAAACAATCCCTTACAAAATTTGTAAGGGATTGTTATTTATGCTATTTCTTTATCCTAAAAAAATAATCATATGTTAAATACATCAAGAAGCCTTATCGTTAGCGGTATTATAGTCCTATAAAATATGCCAGCTAACGGCTATACCTGATTCAATTTATTTTTTCTTTTCTAATTCTACATTATAATTTTTGGTATCATATTTCATAACTGACCCCGTAACCACATCTATTCCCCACGGAATGAGTCCTGCAAATATATTGAGTATAGATACGGTATTAAACTTAGTATCCAACTCTATACCTTTATCAACATATCCTTCTTTTTTTAGTTCTACAATTTTATTTCTATCATCAAACAAGCTTCTATTTACATTGAATGAACAAGGAGTAACACATTTCTCATACCCCTTATAATAAACTTTTGCCCCCTCTGGCTTCGAATTAAAAGTAATCTTATCCGTAGTACCTGTAAAAATTGTAGCACAAGATGTAAGTGATAATAAACCTAAACAAACTGCTGAATAAATAAAATTTCGTCTCATATATAAATCATTTTAATTTTCCACAAAGTTAAGAAAAAAATATTAATTCTAATCATTTTTTAGTTAAAATATATAAAAAAAATATTTTCTAATGATAAAATAGATACCTTTGCAATAGTGAAAAGTATTATTTTTTGTTTTATTGTTTTTTTGGGTATTTCTGTACAGTCACAAGAAGTAAAGGGATATATATACCTCAACGAAGACGAAAGAATTTTCCTCAACCATATCTATGTTACCAATCTCAATACAGAAAAAACCATACTTTCTAAAATTAATGGAGCTTTTAGTATTCCTGCCAAGGAAGGGGATATTATTCGCTTTACCTCGTTTCTTACCCAAAGAAAAGATATTAAGGTAACTAACGATATTCTCCAAAAAACAGAAAACTTCATAGAACTAAAACAAGAATACAACAATATTGAGGAAGTTGTGATAAAATTCCGACCTACTGGAAACCTGCGTACCGATGTAGAGCGATTAGGCTACAAAAAAAGGCCCGTGCATATTGATAAAATTATCGGCTTGGCCAAAAAATCCAAAAATACTACTGACGATGATGCTCCTATGGGATTCAAAAATGGGGGATTCGTACTTGATGTGAATTATATCTACGATGTAATATCAGGAGATGCTAAGAAGAAACAACGCCTCTATGAATACGAAAAAGCACAAAAAAGCGTCAAAAATATAGAAAATTATTTCGGGAAAGCCTATTTTATCAATATGAAAATTCCTGAAAATCTAATATTAGATTTCTTATTGTTTGTATATCATTCTGACGATATCTATCGTTATACCAGCATAGAAAACTACGAAGCTGTGAGACCCTATATAGACAAATATCTACCAATATATATTTCAAGGTTGAATAACAATATAAAGATGATACCGAAATAACCAAATTCCCACTCATTAAAATACCATTTAATAAAGGTAAAAAGCCTCCTGAACTAATAATAATTGTTAAAAATATCATATATTTGCAAAAAAATAGAAATGAAAAAGGTACTATTGATCTTGGCAGGGCTAGTCTTTACGATGGCTTTTTCTCAACAGAGAAAGAAAGATTATAGCCAAATAATGTATAGTAAAAACATTTATGAAATCAATGCCTTTCTGAAAGATGCACACCCCAATGACCCCAGAAGAGATATACTGAAACCGAGACTTATGGAAATGATTGAGGAGTACATAAAAAATGCTCTCCCATACGACCAACGGGTAGAACAACTACAAGAAATGTTGGCTCTATTGAAAAAACGCCCATCAACAAAAATCTCTTTTGATGAAATGAATGCTAAGATTCGTGAAAAACAAATCGCAGCACTCCGTGAGCAAATCAACGAAGCGGGAAAACGAATAAAAGCAAACAGCCACGAGTTGCAATTCGCACCTCAACAATACGAAGAGGGTAATACAGGTAAAGCAGCCTTATCTACCGCACAAGCAATGGGTATAAATAACTATACTTTCTCCGAAGAGGCAGAATTCAAAGAGTTGATGTCCATATCTGCGGAAGAATACAAAAATAAATCCGTAAAACTTCTCAATGCATTATTTGATAATGACCCATCTCGTACTGATGTAGTGGTTACAATAGAAAACTCCTCCGATTGTAATTTAATTATGAGAATAGAAGGAGCAGGAAG
>CAKAOY010000031.1 GCA_916710115.1 uncultured Bergeyella sp. | reverse complement strand
AGAAAATAAAGAAGAATACCAGTAAAAACCCAAAAATCGCCAATAAAACAATAAACAAAATATAAAAATAATGAATACCATCGCAGAAACTAACCAATTTATCATATTAGATAAATACGAAGAAATCCAACAAATCAACACACAATACCAATCCGAAGCAGGATTAGAAAACGAACTCATACGAGACCTCATCAACCAAGGTTACGAATATCCAAGACACATAAAGACCCACGAAGCCCTATTACAGAATGTCCGCGAACAGCTACAAACCCTCAATAATGTAGTATTTTCCGATACCGATTGGAATCGTTTCGTAGAAGAGTATTTGGTTAAACCCAGCGACACCCCCCTGACGATGTCCAAAAAAATCCACGAAGACTATATATACGATTTTACCTTTGATAACGAACATCGCCAAAATATCTATTTAATTGACAAAAAGAATATCACCCGCAACAAGGTACAGGTCATCAACCAATTTGAGCAGAAAGGCAAGTACCTCAACCGCTACGATGTTACCATCTTGGTCAATGGACTTCCATTAGTACAGATAGAGCTCAAAAAACGAGGCGTAGCCATCCGCGAGGCGTTTAACCAAGTGCATCGCTACAGCAAAGAGAGTTTTAATAGTGAAAATTCCCTATTCAAATACCTACAAATATTCGTAATATCCAACGGCACCTACACCCGATACTTTGCAAATACTACGAATAGAAATGCGAATAGTTTTGACTTTACAATGGAATGGGCAAGAGCTAATAATCAGAGAATCCACGACCTAAAAGACTTCACGGCGACCTTCTTCCAAAAAAATGTACTCTTAGAAGTATTATTCAAGTACTCGGTGCTTACGGTGGATAATATATTGATGATAATGAGACCCTACCAAATCGCCGCCACAGAGCGTATTTTATGGAAAATAAAAAGTAGTTACCACCAAAAAAAATGGGCTACACCCGAAGGCGGAGGCTACATCTGGCACACTACAGGTTCAGGAAAGACCCTCACCAGCTTCAAGGCCGCAAGACTCGCCACACAGCTGGATTTCATCGATAAAGTGTTCTTCGTGGTAGATAGAAAGGACTTAGACTACCAAACGATGAAAGAATACCAAAAATTCTCCCCCGATAGTGTCAATGGCTCAAGCAATACCGCAGAACTGAAACGCAATATCGAGAAAGACGATAATAAGATTATCGTAACCACCATTCAGAAGCTACATAATCTGATGACATCAGAAAATAATCTGCCTATCTATGATAAACAAGTAGTTTTCATCTTTGACGAGTGCCACCGCTCGCAGTTCGGCGAAGCACAGAAGAATCTCAAAAAGAAATTCAAAAAATATTATCAATTTGGCTTCACAGGGACGCCTATTTTCCCACAAAATGCCATCGGCTCAGAGTATACCGCAAGCGTATTCGGTAGTGAGTTGCACTCCTACATCATCACCGATGCCATCCGTGATGAGAAGGTACTGAAATTCAAGGTAGATTATAACAATGTACGCCCCAAATTTAGACAACAAGAAACGGAGCAAGATGAAGAGAAAATATCCTCTGCCGAATATAGAAAAATGATGCTCCACTCCGAGAGAATCAAAGAAATATCCGAATATATTTTGCAGAATTTCAATATAAAAACTCATAGAAATTCTGGGAATAAGGGCTTTAATGCGATGTTTGCCGTGAGTAGCGTAGATGCTGCAAAACTATATTATGAAGAACTAAACAGACAGCAAAAAGACAGCAAAAATCCATTAAAAATAGCTACTATCTATTCTTTCGCTGCCAATGAAGAAAGCAAAGGAGAAATCCCTGATGAAAACTTTGAGCCTACGAAAACGGCATTAGACAGCACGGCAAAAGAGTTTTTAGAAGATGTACTCAGGGATTATAATGCTATGTTCGGGAGCAATTATAGTATAGAAGGTGATAGTTTCCAGCAATATTATAAGGATTTAGCCAAACGCGTAAAAAGACAAGAAATAGACCTGCTCATCGTCGTGGGAATGTTCCTCACAGGCTTTGATGCCCCTTCAATCAATACGCTTTTCGTAGATAAAAACTTGCGTTATCACGGGCTTATTCAGGCATTTTCTCGCACGAACCGAATCAAAGATGCTACCAAAACATTTGGGAATATCATTACATTCCGAGATTTGGAACAAGCAACCATAGACGCCATCACACTATTTGGAGACCAAAACACCAAAAATGTCATATTGGAAAAAAGCTATACAGAGTATCTAAATGGTTTCGATGATACCACGCGAGGAAATAAAAAAAGAGGTTATATAGAAATAGTGAGGGAACTAAAAGAAAAATTCCCTAATCCTAGGGAAATAGAAAAAGAATCTGATAAGAAAGAATTTGCAAAACTATTTGGCGAATACCTCAAAGTAGAAAACATCCTGCAAAACTATGACGAATTTACTCATCTAAAAGCTTTTCAGCATATCAATGCACAAGATGAAAAAGCTGTTGAAGCTTTCAAGGATAAATATTTTATTACAGACAACGATATTCAAACAATGAAGAATATCGAAGTATTAGACGAGCGTACGAATCAAGATTATCGTTCGACCTACAATGATATTCGCGAGTGGCTCAGAAAACAAAAAACAGGAAAAGGAAATGGTACATCACAAATTAATTGGGATGATGTAGTATTTGAAGTTGAACTATTAAAGTCTCAAGAAATTAATCTTGATTATATCTTAGAGCTTATTTTTGAGAAAAACAAAAAACTCAAAAATAAAGAAGCTCTAATCGAGGAAATAACCAGAGTCATCCATTCAAATGATGATCACCGAGCCAAAGAAGAGTTAATAATAGATTTCATCAAAGATGTAGATTTAGACACCATTGGAAATAAGGCAAATATTATAGATAGTTTCTATACTTATGCCCAAGAAAAACAAAAAGAAGAAGCTGAAAAACTCATTGAAGAGGAAAAACTAAATACAGAATTTGCAAAAAAGTATTTAAAAAACTCCTTAAAACGAGAGTTTGCAAGTGAAAATGGTACAGAATTCAAAGATATACTACCAAAGAAAAATCTGCTCGACCCTATGTATGCAAAAACATGGAATAAAGTATTTCAGCGTATAAAATCTTTTATAGATAAGTTTAAAGGTATCGGTGGCGAATTATAATAAACATTACTAATATATGTAAAGTAATTTTTCTAAAAAATTTGATATTTTAGAAAAAAAATCATTATATTTGCACTCGAATATGAGACTGAATACACCTTTTTATGAGTTAAAAAACAGCATATTATTTGCTGAGAAATTATATTTTTTTTATTAGTGAAATCATCTTTTGATTTCACTTTTTTTTTTGATAAACCATTAATTAAAATAAAAATGCTTACTATTACAGACCTATCTAAAGAACAAATTTTACAAATTTTAGATGAAGCCGTAGCCTTTTCTCAAGGAAAACAAGCGAAGGTGAAAGGACAAGTTTTTGCCTCCAACTTATTTTTTGAAAATAGCACTAGAACGAAAACAAGTTTTGATGTAGCAGAAAGAAAATTGGGGCTAAATGTAGTTCCGTTTGATGCATCTACAAGTTCTATCAATAAGGGGGAAAGTCTCTATGATACGGTAAAAACTCTGGAAAGTATCGGAGTACAACTTTTTGTGATACGACATACTCAGAATGATTACTTTAAAGAATTAGAAAATATAAAAGGAGCCATCGTAAATGGTGGAGACGGCACAGGTAATCATCCATCGCAATGCATGCTGGATTTACTAACAATCTATCAAGAATTTGGAAAATTTGAAGGGCTTAAAGTAGGTATTGTTGGAGATATAAAACATAGTAGAGTAGCAAATTCGGATGCCGATGCTCTCCGTAAATTGGGTGCAAAAGTCTATTTTTCAGGACCATCAGATTGGTTCAGCGAAGGGGAAATCATCAATGGAACTTTCCTTCAATTAGACCATTTGATAAAGGAAGTAGATGTGCTAATCTTACTCCGCATACAACACGAGAGACACAATGAAAAAATGAACTACTCTCTTGAAAGCTATCACAGAAAATATGGCCTTACCAAAGACCGAGAAAAACTAATGAAACCCAACTCCATTATCATGCACCCAGCACCAATTAACAGAGGGGTGGAAATAGATACAGATTTGGTAGAATGCCAACGCTCACGAATCTTCAAACAAATGGAAAATGGCGTTTTTGCAAGAATGGCAATTATAAAAAGAGCTTTGGAGCAAAAAGGAATCTTATTTGAATAATAACAATCTTAAAAAGTAAAAATATGAAAATCATCAAAAATGGTAAAATCCTTGATTCCCAAGGGAATCTTATCGCAAAAGATTTGTTGATAGAAAACGGAATCATTACGGAAATTTCGGACAAAATAGAAAAAAACAATGCTGAAATCATTGATGTCAATGGAAAATTCATCAGCCCAGGCTTCATAGATGTCCATGTTCATCTGCGTGAGCCAGGAGGAGAGCATAAAGAAACCATAGCAACAGGGTCTCGTGCTGCCGCAAAAGGTGGATATACAACCATCTGCCCAATGCCTAATACCAATCCTGTGCCCGATAGAGCCGAGCGTTTTGATGATTTATTAAAAAGAATACAAGAATCTTCCGTAGTGAAAGTAAGACCTTACGGAGCCATTACCGAAGACTCCAAAGGACAGAAACTCACCGACTTTAAAATATTAAAAGAAAAAGGCGCCGTAGGCTTTACAGATGATGGAGTGGGAATCCAAGAAGCAAAAGTAATGTATGAAGCAATGCACGAAGCTCAAAAAGTAGAACTCCCCATCGTGGCACACTGCGAAGATAATTCCTTGATTCTCGGCGGATGTATCCACGATGGTAAAAAATCCCAAGAATTAGGACTTAAAGGTATCCCTAGTGTCTGCGAATCAGTCCATATCGCTCGTGATATTCTATTAGCTGAGGCCACAGGGGCTCACTACCATGTATGCCATGTCTCTACAAAAGAATCTGTAAGAGTAATAGCGGATGGCAAAAAAGCAGGAATTAATGTAACAGCAGAAGTGTCTCCGCATCACTTGGTACTTACCGAAGAGGATATCCACGAGACTGATACCAACTACAAGATGAACCCTCCTCTCCGTGCAAAAGAAGACCAAGAAGCCCTCATAAAAGGTATAGAAGAGGGCATCATAGACTGTATAGCGACCGACCATGCACCTCACACAGAAGAAGAAAAAGGTAGAGGAATGTACGAATCCCCTTTCGGAATCGTTGGCTTCGAGACGGCATTCCCCGTGCTACACACCAAATTCGTAAAAACAAGTAGATGGTCTCTAAAACAACTAATAGATTGGATGACCATAAAACCAGCAGAAGTATTCAAACTAACAAAAGTAGGAAAAATAGAAGTAGGCTACTTTGCCGATTTTACGATTATCGACCTTGATAAAACTGAAAAAGTTGATAAAAACACCTTCGTATCCAAAGGAAGAAATACTCCTTTTGATGGTTGGGAATGCACAGGATGGCCTATCGCGACCTTCGTAAATGGCGAAAAAGTTTATTAATTCTTAAGATAAAGAAATTTAATAGAACGCAAAAATTATTAATAAAAGAGTTGTTTTAATAATATGAATAATAAAAAACTAATCTTAGAATCTGGCGAAATATTCTATGGAGAAGGCTTCGGAGCCAATCAAGATACCGCTGGCGAAGTAGTCTTTAATACAGGTATGACAGGGTATCAAGAACTCCTCTCCGACCCCTCCTATTGTGGACAAATCGTATGCATGACTTACCCACTCATCGGAAATTATGGTATCAATAGAGACGACTACGAAAGTATCGAGCCCTCCATCAAAGGGTTAATCGTGAAGGAACTCTGCGACCTACCTTCTAATTTCCGAACTCAAATGACTCTGGACGAATTGTTCAAAAAGAAAAAACTATCGGGAATCTCAGGGATAGACACGCGTAAATTAACAAGATTAATCCGTAATAAAGGAGTAATAAAAGGTAAAATAGTAGATGCTTCCGCTGATGACGAAAAAATCATTAACGAACTGAAAAATACCAATTTTCCTACCAACCAAGTGGAAAATGTATCCACGAAAACCTCCTATGCTAGCCCAGGTAGAGGATTCAAAGTAGTGCTTATGGATTTCGGCTCCAAACATGGTATAATCAGAGAATTATCCCAAAGAAACTGCGATATTACAGTAGTCTCACAAGATACCTCCGCAGAGGAAATACTAATGCTAAACCCCGACGGAATAATGCTATCAAATGGTCCTGGTGACCCTGCCGATGTACCACACATACACGAAACAATCCGAAAATTATTAGGAAAGGTGCCTATCTTCGGAATTTGTTTAGGGCATCAAATGATTGCCTTAGCGTGTGGTGCCAAAACATTCAAACTAAAATTCGGACATAGAGGTGGAAATCACCCAGTATTGGACTTAGAAAAAAACAAAGTATCCATAACCTCCCAAAACCACGGATATGCTGTGGATAGAGATAGCCTAAAAGATACCGACTTGATAGAAACTCACATCGCCCTAAACGATAAAACCAACGAAGGAGTAAGACACAAATACTACCCTTGTTTCTCTGTGCAATACCACCCAGAGGCAAGCCCTGGTCCAGAGGATGCCAACTACCTCTTCGATGAGTTTATTGAATTGATGGAGAATTTTAAAAAACATTAAAACAACAATCACACTTAAAATAATGAAACGCACAGATATAAAAACTATTTTGGTTATTGGTTCGGGGCCGATAACTATCGGGCAAGCAGCCGAGTTTGACTATTCAGGAACGCAAGCCTGCCTCTCTCTAAAAGAAGAAGGCTATAAAGTGATTCTGATAAACTCTAACCCAGCAACAATTATGACTGATGTGGAAATCGCAGATAAAGTCTATATAGAACCTATCTCGCTGGAATTCGTAAGTACCATTATCCGAAAAGAACGACCAGACGCCCTACTACCTACATTAGGAGGACAAACAGGACTCAATATGGCGGTAGAATTAGAAAAGGCGGGAATTTTAAAAGAATGTAAAGTAGAGGTTTTAGGAACAAAACTTTCCGCCATCAATCGTGCCGAAGACAGAGACCTATTCCGCGAACTAATGAGAGAACTCGGCGAACCAGTACCAGAGTCCGATATCGTAAATACCGTAGAGGGAGCCTTGGCATTCGCTAATAAAATTGGATACCCCGTGATTGTTCGCCCTGCATTCACAATGGGAGGAACGGGAGGTGGTATTGCCTCTAACGAAGCTGAACTTACCGAAATCGCCGAACTCGGATTAAAACATTCACCTGTTACCCAATGTCTTATAGAAAAATCCATCGCTGGATTTAAGGAAATAGAGTACGAAGTAATGAGAGACTCCAACGACAATGCCATTGTGGTTTGTAATATGGAAAACATTGACCCTGTGGGCGTGCATACAGGGGATTCTATCGTCGTAGCTCCGTCTCAGACTTTGTCCGATAGAGAATATCAACTTCTTAGAAATGCATCTCTAAAAATTATCCGTGCATTAGGCATTGAGGGAGGCTGTAATGTACAACTCGCCCTTGACCCATACTCTTTTGATTATTATGTAATTGAAGTAAATCCAAGAGTGTCTCGCTCGTCTGCCTTGGCAAGTAAAGCTACGGGATACCCAATTGCGAAAATCGCTGCAAAAATCGCCGTAGGGCTTACCTTAGATGAGATTATGAACCCCGTAACGGGAAAAACCTATGCCTGCTTCGAGCCTGCTTTGGACTATGTAGTTACCAAATTCCCTCGTTTCCCTTTTGACAAATTTGAAACTGCTGACAGACGCCTATCCACTCAGATGAAGGCGACAGGTGAAGTGATGGCAATCGGTAGAAACTTTGAAGAATCTCTGCAAAAAGCTATTCGTTCCCTTGAAACGGGCATTCAACACATTGGATTAAAGAAAAAACAAGCTGAGGAACTCACTGCCGAGGATATAGAGAGAAGAATAAGAATCTGCGATGACGAGAGATTATTCATCATCGGTGAAGCTTTGAGAAGAGGCTACGACTGGGAGCAAATCGTAGAATGGAGTAAGATTGATAAGTTTTTCATTTGGAAAATCAAAAAACTTATTGATTTTGAACAAATCTTATCCAAATTGAAAGAAGTTCCTCATAATGAACAAATTGAAATTATCACTAAAGCTAAAAAGCTAGGTTTCTCGGATATTAATATTGCTCATCATTGGCAAAAAACTCAGCGGGAGGTGTTCAATTTCAGAAAGGAAAACAAAATAATGCCAACCTATAAAATGGTGGATACTTGTGCCGCAGAGTTTGAGTCAAACACTCCTTATTTCTACGGAACTTATGAAGAAGAAAACGAGTCTATCGTAAGCAACAAGGAAAAAATCATTGTTTTAGGGTCTGGGCCAATCCGTATTGGACAAGGCGTGGAGTTTGACTATGCCACTGTGCATTCCGTTTGGGCAATTAAAGAAATGGGATATGAAGCCATCATCATTAATAATAATCCTGAAACGGTATCCACAGATTTCTCCATTTCGGACAAGCTATACTTTGAGCCACTCACTGAGGAAGATGTGATGAATATCATTGAATTAGAAAAACCTAAAGGCGTAGTAGTACAATTCGGTGGACAAACAGCAATTAACTTAGCTGATAAATTGGAGGCTCACGGTGTAAAAATTCTGGGAACTTCGTTAGAGGATTTAGACAGAGCCGAAAACAGAGATAAGTTTGAAAAAGCATTACAAGACTTAGATATACCACAACCAAAAGGAAAAACCTCTACTTCCAAAGAGGAGGCTATTCTCATTGCAGATGAAATTGGTTATCCTGTATTGGTTCGTCCAAGTTATGTGCTCGGTGGCCGTGCAATGGAAATTGTTTATAACGAAAAGGAACTCGCTCACTATATGGAAAATGCTGTGGAGGCAAGCCCAGAGCACCCAGTTCTTATTGACCGATATCTAACGGGAAAAGAGGTAGAAGTAGATGCCATCTGCGATGGAGAAACAACTATCATCCCTGGTATTATGGAGCATATAGAGAGAGCAGGAGTACATTCTGGAGACTCTATCGCTGTGTATCCGCCACAAAACCTCACTCAGAAACAAATTGATACCTTAGTAGATTACACCCAAAGATTAGCCAAGGGACTGAATATTATAGGGTTAATGAATATCCAATATGTAATTTCTGAGGGGGAGGTATTCGTGATTGAGGTGAATCCGCGTTCGTCTCGTACGGTGCCATTCTTATCTAAAATCACAGATGTACCAATGGCAAAATTGGCTACAAAAGCTATTTTAGGAGCAAGATTAAGAGATTTAGGCTACAAAAATGGGCTTGTACCAAATAAAGATGGAGTGTATGTGAAGGTTCCTGTATTTAGTTTTAGTAAATTGTCCAAAGTGGATATCTCCCTCGGTCCAGAGATGAAATCTACAGGTGAGGTAATGGGAAAAGACCAAACATTAGAAAAAGCTCTCTACAAGGGACTAATAGGTGCTGGCAGAAAAGTACCTACCCACGGAGCAATTCTCTTCACCGTATCTGATAAAGATAAGGCTGAAGCCGTAGAATTAGCAAGAAGATTCAGTGATATTGGATTCCGAATTTGGGCGACAGAAGGCACTGCAAAATATTTCAACGAGCATGGTGTAAGCACCAAAATAGGTTACAAAATCTCCGAAGAGGAAGTGAATCTGATAGACCTTATCCATAAAGGAAAAGTGCAATATGTGGTAAATACCACGACAAAGGGCAAACAATCTGAGAGAGATGGTTTCCAAATACGCCGTATGTCGGTAGAAAATGGAGTACCTTGTCTCACTTCTATGGATACGGTAGCTGCTATTCTGAGAGTAATTGAAAGTAGAATTTTCAAAATAGAAGCAATGTAGAATAAATAAAAAAGACACCTAAT
>CAKAOY010000030.1 GCA_916710115.1 uncultured Bergeyella sp. | reverse complement strand
TAATTTTTAAGAATTTTTGAGTTTAATCATACAGAAAACAGCGTAATTAAGCATATCAAAATAATTAGCAGATATACCTTCTGAAATGATGGTTTTTCCATTGTTGTCTTCTATTTGTTTGGTTCTCAGTATTTTTTGATAAATTAAGTCTGTGATGGAGGAAATCCTCATCTCTCTCCAAGCCTCGCCATAATCGTGATTTTTTTTCTCCATCAATAGTTGAGCTTCGTGAGAAAATCTATCATAAAACCCTATTGTTTTGTCTGTATTTTCAATTAGATTTTCAGATGGGCCAATCTCTAATTGAATAAGGCCAATGATAGCATAAT
Source organism: uncultured Bergeyella sp. (assembly GCA_916710115.1). Classification (GTDB taxonomy): domain Bacteria; phylum Bacteroidota; class Bacteroidia; order Flavobacteriales; family Weeksellaceae; genus Bergeyella_A. Next base: position 9,776 of record CAKAOY010000030.1, on the reverse strand, counting down.
TAATAATACCGATAAAACTATCTTCCTCTGATTCATCTTCAATCATTTGAATATCAGAATTTTGTAAGGTTATGAGCCTTTTTATTTTTATATAAAGCTGGTCGGTTACTGAAGTTGGTCTTAGGATTCGCCAAGCGGTTCCGTAGTCAGTGAGTTTTTTAAGGAATAGGCTTCTGCATATTTGTATAATCTGTTGGAATTCCTCTGTCGTTTTATGCATAAAAAAGTTAATTTGTTTTTCCAAAGATACATAAATATTTGTTTTTTGAGGAAATAAATTTTTAATTTTGCTATCAAAAGTGTCGGAAATGGTGCATAAGAAGTATAAAACAATCAATTGCAGAGGGAAATTAGTAGATTTCAATCGTCCTAAAATAATGGGAATTCTAAATATTACCCCTGATTCTTTTTCTGATGGAGGAAAATACAATTCTGAGATTCGGGCACTTCGAAGGGTAGAGGAAATGATTGACGAGGGGGTGGATATTATTGATATCGGAGCTCAATCTACACGACCAAATGCAGATAAAATTTCGGCTGGAGAGGAGATGAAACGGATAGGAAATCTTATTTCTACGATTAAAAAGCATTTTCCTGAGGTGTTGGTGTCGTTGGATACTTTTTATGGAGAAGTTGTATCGTTTGGATATAATGAAGGGATAGATATAGTCAACGATATTTCGGCAGGTCAGTTTGATAGTGAAATGTTGCCAATGGTAGCAAAAGTAGGATTGCCATATGTCTTAATGCATATAAACCCAAATTATCATTCAATGCATAAAAAAAATATTGAAAATGATATAATATTAGAGATTAATTATTTTTTTAGTAAAAAAATTAAGCAATTATTGGATTTAGGGATTAAAGATATTATTCTTGACCCTGGTTTTGGTTTTGGCAAAACTATTAAACAGCAGGAACAAATGATTGCTGAGTTGGAATATATTGACAACCAAGGATTACCAATGTTAGTAGGTATTTCTCGTAAGTCGTTTATTTATAAACCATTAGGAAAGTCGCCATTGGAAATAGAAGATGAGACTCAGACTCTACATAAACAGATATTGAATAAGGGAGCGGATATCTTGAGAGTCCATGATGTGGGTCGAACGAGAGAAATTATAGGTATATGAAAAAACATTCCACTATTTTGTGGAATGTTTCGTTTTTTATAAACCAAATTGTTGCTTGTATTTTTCCAAAGCGTCTTTTAGGATTTCTGCCGAGCGTTGTAGGTCTTCTTCTTTCAATACATAGGCTATTCTCACTTGTTTTTTTCCCAATTCTGGATTTGAATAGAATCCTCCCATAGGAGCAACCATAACGGTCTCATTGTTGTTAGAGTAACTTTCTAATAGCCATTGAGCAAATTTTTCGCTATCATCAACTGGTAATTCTACCGCACAATAAAAGGCACCTTTGGGTGTTGGGCAAAATACGCCATCTATTTCATTGAGTAATTTTACTAAAATATTTCTTCTTTTTGTGTATTTTTCTCTTACCGAAGAGATATAATGGTCCAGATTACTATTGTGGGCAGCTGTTGCTGCAATTTGTCCCAATAAAACAGGGCTTAGCCTTGCTTGAGCAAATAATAAGCAGGCATTTAGTATCTTTTGAGAGCGAGAAACTATACAACCTATTCTTGCTCCGCACATTGAATATCGTTTGGATTCAGAGTCTATGACTACCACATTATCAGATGCTTCTGGAAATGATAGCATGGAAATTTGATTCTCTCCATCATAAACATATTCGCGGTATACTTCATCGGAGATGATAGTGATATCATACTTTAATGCAATTTCTGATAGTTTTTGTAATTCTTCTTTAGTATATAAATATCCTGTAGGATTACCAGGATTGCATATAAGTATAGCCTTAGTTTTATCGGTAATTTTTTTTTCAAAATCTTCTATTTTCGGTAGTGCAAACCCTGATTCTATATCAGAAGGGATAGCCACTACATTGATATTGAAACTACCTGTAAAGCCATTGTAATTGGCATAGTAAGGCTCAGGAATAATCACTTCATCGCCATCATCACATATGGAGGCAAGTGCAAAACTAAGAGCCTCAGAGCCACCATTTGTTACGATAAAGTTATTTTCATTCAAATCATTAAATCCTAATGAATGATAATAATTTTTTAATGCAGTCCTATACTCTATGTTTCCCTCAGAAAGTGCATATTCAAGAACTCGTAGTGATTGATTTTTGATAGTATTCAATACTACATCTGGAGTTTCTATATCAGGTTGCCCAATATTAAGATGATAAACTTTGATTCCTTTTTGTTTGGCTTGTATAGCATATGGGACTAATTTTCTTACGGGTGAAGCAGGCATATTTTCTGCTCGTTTGGATATTTTCGGCATAATATTTTTTTATTATTAAGACAAATATATGAATTATTTATCAATCACATTCATTTTATTTCTTGAATTTTCAAAATAATTTGATGTGCAGAAAAAATCCTAATTTGTAGGCAAAAGGCTATTTGTTTTTTAATAAATCACGGATTTCAGTGAGTAGGATTTCTTCTTTTGTAGGAGTTGGTTCAGTTTTTGGTGACTCTTCTTTTTTCTTTATAGAATTTGCTCCTTTAATGATAAGGAAAAGAACGAAAGCTATACACAAGAAATTAATAATTGAGGAAAGAAAATTTCCGTAAGCTACGCTATTCCAAGAAAGTTTTGAAATATTTTCGGTATTTGTGGCTTTTAATACAGGATTAAGTAATAGAGGAGTGATAACATCTTCTACTAGTGATGATACTATTTTTCCAAAAGCAGCACCAATGATTACCCCCACGGCCAAATCAAGGACATTTCCCTTGAATGCAAAATCTTTAAATTCTCTAATCAAACTCATTTTATGTTTATTTTAATTGCCTGCAAAAATAGTGTTTTTTATGAAAAAACAATGAATTTGATAAAAAAGCATTGTGCTGGGCGTTTTTTTTATAAGTTTGGCACGATTGTTGAATTTAATGTTATTGAAAAAATGAAAAAGAATATTCGTTAAGATTCCAAGAACACAAAAACTCTTTCCTTATGATGGTAGATATCATAAGGAAAATTTATTTTTATACACAATGGAATAGATGTGGGATTTTATTTCGTATATATTGATAGGGGTGAAATTTGCCATTAGACAGAGTGGAATAGGCTCTTTTCCTTCTCCGTAGCTTGGTTGGATATAATTGTTATCAATTATATAGAATTTATTTCTGAGGTAAAAGTTCAGCCGTCGGAGAGCTATATCGTTGAGTGATGGAGGTTCAATTTCTAAGATGATATATTTATAGGTTTCTTTTAGTTGAGTTAGTATACTTGTCCCAAAGTTTTTATTTCTAAACTGTTCAAACACTTCAAAATGCTCTACAAAAGTAAAATCTAAAATTTTCCAAATAACGATATATCCAATGCTCTGCTTGTTTTCAATGATTTCTAGAATAGAGGCTTGTTTGTTGCTGAGTAAGTCGTTGAAATTTGCCCAATCTCTCCTTTCGTTTTCTGGAAAAGTTGAGGCGTATGATTGGAATATTCTTTCAATAAGTGGGCGATTATTGTGGCTGACAATATTAAAAATCATAAGTCAAAAACATTTGGCCGACGAATAATGAATATGTCTTTCACCCATAAGCAAAAAGCTAGGAATAGGTAAATTAAGAAGAAAAATCCTGCCGTGGCGAAAGTAGAGTATATGAAAAAAACTCTTAACTTACTAATGGGGATACCTAACCTTGTCCCTAAACGAGCGAGTACTCCGAACCATTCTCTCTCAAATCTGTGTCTTAAATCTTGAAGCATAGGTTGCATAAAGTTAATAAGAAAACTTCGCGACAAAAGTAGGGAAATAAAAATAAAATATTGTTTTGTAATGGTAATTATTTATAGATTAGTCAATTATTGTATGCGAAATTTACATTTTTTGGAAGAATATTTTTAATATTTTTTAATATAAATTAATTTGTTAATCATTGATAATCATATCTTTACTGATAATTTGAGAAAAAATATTGTGGATTAATAAATTTTTCTTATATTTGTGATTGAAGATATTTAAAAAATTATTTACAATGAGTGATTATAAGGAACGCAACGAAAATGAAATTTTCACGAAAGTATTGAAAGCTGGGAGGAGAACATATTTTTTTGATGTAAGAGAGACGAAAGCGGGAGATTATTATTTGACTATTACGGAGAGTAAAAAACATTTTAGTGATAATGGTGAGGCGAATTTTGAGAAGCATAAAATCTACCTTTATAAAGAGGATTTTAGGGCTTTTATGGATTTGTTCCAAGAGTCTGCTGAGTTTATTATCAATGAAAAGGGAGAAGATGTGATTTCTGAAAAACATGATAAAAATTTCAAATCTCGTTTTACCATTAACAGCGATAGCGAGATTTAATATAAAATAACTTTTATAGACACCTCTCAAATATCTGAGAGGTTTTGTTTTTTTTTATAGGAGGTATTAAAAATGAATTTAAATTTCGTTAAACTTTGTTTAACGATGTAAAATATTATAATTTTGCTTCTCAATTAAGAAAAATGATACAGATAGACGATAAACTTATATCAGAGGAGTTGTTTTCCGAGGAGTTTGTGTGTAATTTGTCCAAATGCAAGGGTGAGTGCTGTGTGGAGGGTGATGCAGGGGCTCCGTTGGATAAAAGCGAAACAAAAATATTAGAGGATATTTATGAAAAGGTGAAGCCATATCTCACCGAGGAAGGCATAAAAGCAATTGAGGAGCAGGGGACTTGGGCGATAGACCCTTACGATGGAGATTATGTAACGCCTTTGGTGAATGGTAGGGAGTGTGCTTATGTAACTTTTGACGAAAGAGGAATTACGAAATGTGCTATTGAAAAGGCATATGAAGAGGGTAAGGTAGATTGGCAAAAGCCTATTTCGTGCCATTTGTATCCGATTCGTATTACGGAATATTCTGAATTTTCTGCTCTCAACTATCACGAGTGGCCTATTTGCTCCGATGCTTGTGCCTTGGGTATGGAGTTGCAGGTGCCAGTCTATAAATTCCTTAAAACACCTTTGATAAGAAAATACGGAGAGGAATTTTATGAAACGCTATCTGAAGCAGCAGAAGAATGGAGTAAAGAGTATGGAAAACGATAATTAGAAAGTAAAAAACAAATATGTTAAATAAAAAAAATATAACCATCGTTATAAGTCTATTACTTTTCTATTTATTGGGAAGTATGGTTGTTAATAGTGTATTTTTAGCAGATGATTTGGGTTGGAGTGGAGTTTCGTTTTCTGAGACTATTAATCATTCTAATTTTACGACAAGACCGTTATCTGCAATTCCAATGGGGATTTTAATGGAGCTTATGCATTACTCAGACTACTATTATTATCTTGCTTATATTTTTGTTATAATATCCGTTTATTTGGTGTACAAAACATTGATGTTGTATGTGGAGAATGAATTGTTCGCCTATTTGGGGACATTGTTATACATTATTTTGCCAATAGGAACTTCTAGTTTCTACTCAATGATAATGCTCAATTCAAATATGGCGATAGGTTTCTATTGCTTGTCATTGATATACCTTAAAAAGGATTATAATAGGAGAAATTTATTGATAAGTTCGTTGTTTTTCTTGTTATCTATTTTGAGTTACGAAATTTGCATACCACTACTATTATTAAATATCTTATTAATCCAAAAAAACAAATTTAAGAGCAGTAGAGAATATAAACACTATATCGTGATGCTGGTCTTGACACCAGTGGTATTTTATTTTTTTTATAGATTTGCACTAAGGGATTTGCTATTTGTCAATTCTACAAATAGAGAAAGAATCGGTAAAATATTCAATGTATCTAGAGATTTCCAAGTTATTTATAAATTGATATTAACCTACTCATTTAGTTTGATAAAGAGCATCGTCAGAGGTGTTATAGCGATACGATTTTATTCTATAGAGGATTTCGTTGTACTTATAATGGTCAATATATTGTTCGTTTTACAAGTGGCGAAATATAAGTTCAGAGAGATAAAGAATTTAGATAAAGTTCTGAAATTATCTATTATAGGTTTTGTCCTTACGAATGGAATTTACTTTTTATCAGACTATCTTCCTAATTTATATTATTTTAGTAATAGGGTGATGGGAGCGTCCAAATTGCTATTTGGTGTAGTGCTCGTTGCAGGTGTATTTTATATATCAAAAAAATCACCTAAGGTGGCAAAAGGAACATTGTTTTTGGGATTTTTCTTGTTGTCAGTGACGGCAATATCCATAAAAAATGCGTGGATTTATGCTAATGAGTTTAATATTTCTCTATTCAAAAAAACAAAATCTTTGATAAAAACACTATCTTCAAAAGATCAAAACATTGCTCGTTTGGCAATAGATTATAATATATATAAGATAAGTGAAGACCAACATTTTATACTACGCGAACCTATTTATAATAATACTTGGGAAACGAGTTTTTTATGCAAAGTATCTGGTTTTCAGCATATTAATAGGGGGGGTGCTCGGGCTCAAGAGTTTTTATCGATAAAGATGTAAAGGAAATTCCGCAATATGATGAAGGATATTTATTAAACTTAAAAAAATTCCCATATTATTATGTTAAACCATTAGAAGGGAAAATATATGTAGTAAGGAATGAAAAAGATTTTTTTAATGCTATAAAAAATAATTAAAATGAATATAAAAAATATTTTACAACAACACATACAGAAGGTTTTAGAGAAATTTTTCCAAATAGAAAATATGGAGGTAGAACTCCAAAAAACAAAGGCAGATTTTGAGGGAGATTTTACTTTGGTAGTTTTTCCTCTGGTGAAGATTCTGAAAAAAAGCCCAGAAATTATAGCCACCGAAATTGGCGAAAAGCTCGTTGCCGAGGTAGATTTTATTGAAAATTATAACATTGTAAAGGGCTTCTTGAATCTAAAATTATCAGATAAAATTTTTATTGAAAATTTTGAGAATATAAAAATAAACCTCCACAATATTTCACCTAGAAATGAAACAATAATGGTGGAATACTCTTCACCAAATACGAACAAACCGCTACATTTGGGGCATATTCGAAATAATCTTTTAGGGTTTTCCGTGGCAAATATTTTAGAAGAAGATGGATATGAAGTTATTAAAACTCAGATAATTAATGATAGAGGAATTCATATCTGTAAATCTATGCTGGCTTGGGAAAAATATGGCAATGGAGCAACTCCAGAAAGTACCGAAACTAAGGGAGATAAGTTGGTAGGAAACTATTATGTGGAGTTTGATAAACATTATAAAAATGAAATATTCGCTCTGAAAGAACAAGGCGAAGATGAAGAAACAGCTAAAAAACACGCACCAAGTATCATAGAAGCACAAAAAATGCTCCTCGATTGGGAAAAGGAAGATCCAAAAGTGAGAACCCTCTGGAAAACAATGAATGAGTGGGTTTATGATGGTTTTAACCAAACTTATAAACGATTGGGAGTGAATTTTGACCAAGTACAATACGAGAGTAATACCTATCTTCTTGGGAAAGACCTAATCCAAGAAGGCTTACAAAAGAATATATTCTTCCAAAAAGAAGACGGCTCTGTATGGATAGATTTGACTGATGAGGGATTGGATCAAAAACTTCTTCTTCGCTCCGATGGTACCTCCGTATATATGACTCAGGATTTGGGAACCGCTGTAGAACGATTCAAACAAAATAACATCCAACGATTGATATACACTGTGGGTAACGAGCAGGATTATCATTTCCAAGTACTTTTCTTAGTATTAAAAAAATTGGGCTATGATTGGGCAAAACACCTATATCACCTTTCGTATGGTATGGTAGAACTCCCAAATGGAAAAATGAAATCCCGTGAGGGAACCGTAGTAGATGCTGATGATTTGATGCAGGAAATGTATGAAACCGCAAAACAAAAGGCACAAGAACTCGGAAAATTGGAAAATCTTACTGAGGAAGAAAAAGAAAAATCCTACGAAATTGTAGGGCTCGGGGCATTGAAGTATTTTATGCTAAAAGTAGATCCAAAGAAAAAAATGCTTTTCAATCCAGAGGAAAGTATTGATTTTAATGGAAATACGGGACCTTTTATACAATATACTTATGCCCGAATTCAGTCGTTACTTAGCAAGGTAGAGTCTATAAATTTTGATGCTACGAAGTCTATTTCCTTGAACGACTTTGAGAAGGAGTTACTTACCTTATTGATGGATTACCGCGAGGTCGTAGCAAAGTCTGCAAATGCTCTTAGCCCAGCTCATATCGCAAATTATGTCTATGAATTGGTGAAATCCTACAATGCCTTCTACCAAAATAATCCTATTCTAAACAATGAAAATATTGATGTTAAAAATTTCCGTTTGGCACTGTCGGAACTTGTGGGTGCTACTATCAAAAAATCATTAAACTTGCTAGGAATAGGTGTGGTTAATAGAATGTAAATAGCATATTTACAGATGTATAATAAAAAAGAGGTATCTTATGGTAACCTCTTTTTTTTGTTATTTATTAAAATATCTTCTAATTGTTTTTTTTCTTTTTTTGTAAGTTTTCGCCAATAAATACCATCACGGATGTTCTCTGTATTTTGCTGAGGAAAAATCCCAAATTTCAAATAAAGCCATAGAAAACTTATAGAAATAGATGGTGGAGGTGTATCAAAACTAAAATCTGATACCCGTGTAAAATGAAATGTTAAATTACCAATTTTATGCGTCTCGTAATTGTTTAAGCGATAAACATGCGGTTTTATCAATTGAGAAGGGAGAAATCCACTCATAAATTCTCCTAACCGAAAACTTGGGATATGTTTGCGTATCAAACTAGGTTGGCTCAAAATACTTCCAACAATTATCGTTCCACCAAAAAATACTGATAAAATGAGTTTATTAGAAATTTTTTGATACAGCAAAATGAAGAAAACAACAAAAAATATCTCAATGAAAAAACGATATTGAGCTGAAAATAATAAAACAATAGTACTTTTTATAATAATAGAAAAACTCAATAGGTAAAATATTTTTTTGTTAGCTCTGATTGAAAAAATAAGCATCGTTAGCAAAGAAAGAATAAAAAGAGTGTGGATTTTTCCCTTGATACCACTCAATAAAAACCAATTTTTGATGTAGTCGTAAGTGGAAAATTGCATAATTTCCTGATATGAATATTGCATATCGTAGGTCTTAGAAATAGCAATCTCTGCAGAATCTCTCATCAACTCAGGATTGGGTTTCCAGCTTACTCCCAAATCCAAAATATTCATTGGGAAAATAGGATATCCAAATAACCAAATATTTTTAAAAATAAATAATCCCATCAAAAAAGTTCCTACCCAAATCCATTTGAAGGTAAATTTAAAGTAAAAAATACCATAAAGGAATGTGAAAATAACCACCCAAACAGCTGTGGGTTTTATCATAAAAATAAAAATAGATAAAGCAAATAATCCATTGATATTCTCATTTTTATCAATTATTTCATTAAGTAGAATTAATGAAAAAACAATAACTGGTAAATCTGGACTGGGAGATTGGCCGAATAGAAATAAAATAGGGAAAAATAATAAATGAATATATGATTTTTTCTCAATAAGATAGATTAGGTAGCTAATTAATAAAATGATATTAATCTTCAAATAAGGGTCGGAAAAATGAGAAAATCCTGCCTGTAATATATGCCAAATGGACATTTGCCCCAAAAGTAAATCCAAATTGGAAATTCCTCTAGTAAGACCTATCTCTGAAATCCACAAAATACTTGGC
>CAKAOY010000029.1 GCA_916710115.1 uncultured Bergeyella sp. | reverse complement strand
AACCTGCTTTGTGCATATTTTTAATTTTGAGCAAATTTAAGAAAAAATCTTCAAAAAAATATAAAAAAGGCTGTTCTATAATTTAGATACAGCCCTATCATTAAATTCAATCTGATTTTTATATTAATATCTTCTCAAATTGATAGCTTCCAATTTTTGTTGGATTTTTTGTATTTTTTCTTGCAAATCATTTATTTTTCGCTCAGATTTCACTAGATTCTTATTTGCTTTTTCTGTTTTGTTTAATAATTTTGCTGTTTTACTTGCATCTTGTGCAGTAGTTTTGGCAGAATAAGATGTAGAAAATCCACGAACGGCGTCGTCTGCTTGTGTATTAAGTGCATCAACACTACTACTAAGACTTGCATAACTCTCTCTCTCTTTGGTAAGTTCTATTTGCAATTTATTGAGTTTTGTATTGAGAGACAACACCTCTTTCTCTGTCTCTAATCTTACCAATTCTGGATTCTTTGTTCCACCACAAGATACCATAAATCCTGCAACTACAATACTTAAAAATATATGTTTCATTTTAAAAAAAATTTAGTTATACATTTGTTCTCTTAATTCTTTTACTTTCTTATCATCAAGGTATTCGTCATAGGTCATTTCCCTATCTATGATACCTTTCGGTGTGATTTCTATCACTCTATTACACACAGTTTGTAGCAATTCATGGTCATGTGAAGAAATCAAAATATTCCCTTTGAAACTCATTAGCGAGTTATTTAGAGCAGTAATACTTTCCAAATCTAAGTGGTTTGTAGGTTCATCAAGAAGAAGAATATTCGCCTTTTGGAGCATCATTCTACTGAACATACATCTCATTTTTTCCCCTCCCGAAAGTACGGTACAAGATTTTAGAGCCTCATCACCTGAGAAGAGCATTCTTCCCAAGAAACCACGAACGAACTCCTCATGTCTTTCTTCATCATTTTTTGTATATTGTCTTAGCCAATCTACAAGATTAAGAGTTTGGTCTTGGAAATAATTTGTATTATCCAACGGCATATAAGATTGGTTAGTCGTCACTCCCCATTTATACTCACCTTTGGCAGGCTCTGTAGTCCCCGAAATCACTTGGAAAAACTCTGTAATTGCCAATGAGTTTTTAGAAATCACAGCTACTTTATCTCCTTTTTTAAGGTTTAATTCACCATTCGAGAGTAAGGTTTCTCCATCTTTGATAATTTCCAATCCTTTTATTTCTAAGATTTGGTCTCCTGCCTCTCTTTCCATTTCAAATATGATAGCAGGATATCTTCTTGATGTCGGTTTTATTTCTTCAATATTGAGTTTATCCAACATTTTTTTTCTTGCCGTTGCTTGTTTTGCTTTAGCTACATTGGAACTAAATCGAGCGATGAACTCTTGTAATTCTTTCTTCTTCTCCTCTGCCTTCTTATTGGCCTGTTGTCTTTGTCTTGTTGCCAACTGAGAAGCTTGATACCAATAGGAATAGTTTCCTGTATAAAGGTTGAGTTTAGAATAATCAAGGTCTCCAATATGAGTACAAACTGCATCGAGGAAGTGTCTATCGTGAGATACAACAATCACCGTATTTTCGTAATCTGCCAAAAAATCTTCTAACCAAGCAATAGTATCAATATCCAAATCGTTGGTAGGCTCGTCCAAAATCAATACATCTGGATTACCAAATAGAGCCTGAGCAAGGAGAACTCGCACTTTGTCTTTATTTTCTAACTCACTCATCATTTGCCAGTGCATATCTTCCTTTATTCCGACATTAGAGAGCATCGTTTGTGCATCTGTTTCAGCATTCCAACCACCCATTTCATCATAAATCACCCCGAGCTCTCCCGCCTTTATTCCATCTTCGTCAGAAAAATCCGGCTTAGCATAGAGAGCGTCCATTTCCTCTTTTATTTCAAACATTCTTTTGTTACCTCGTAGAACGGTTTCAAGAACTGTGAATTGGTCATATGCGAAGTGGTCCTGCTCCAATACGGACATTCTTTTTCCTGATTCGAGGGATACGCTCCCCGTAGTAGGTTCTTGTTTTCCGCTAAGGATTTTCAAGAAAGTTGATTTACCCGCTCCATTTGCTCCGATGATTCCGTAGCAATTTCCCTTCGTAAATTTTATATTTACCTCATCAAAAAGGACTCTCTTTCCAAATTGTAATGATAGATTTGATACTGTTAGCATATTTATTTTTAAAAATTTGTGGCAAAAATACAAATTTTTATTTAATTGTTTTTTTGACCTTTATCCTAATATTTTATAAATCCTTCTTATTGAATTTTATTAAACTGTATAAAAATGGGAACACTACCCAAATGCAAAGTATAAGCAATGAAATCCCAACGCCACCACCTGTACCAAAAACCTTTTGGAAGATAGCACCTGTAACTCCTAACATAGAAGCTACATCCAACTGCAATAAGACAAATATCCTTGATAAATCTATTGGATTGACCGCTGTAAGCCCTGCCATAGCACCCTCTATTGGGTAATCTGCCAATTGGAACATCAGCATTAGTAATATACCATCATACACTAATGAAAAAAATATCCAAATAAAAATAGAGATACCAATACCCTTGGCTCTATCCTTGGAGAGAATTGATGATAGCATTGCAAAAGCCACAAAAATTACCGATAAAAAACACCCAGAAATAATTAGTGAAAAACCCGTAACAATATCGGCATAAAGTAATATCGGCAACGCACAACCGAATAAAAACGCCAAAATCATCGCCATAGAAATTCCCACAAATATTCCTAACCATATTTTACCACGAGCAACAGGCTGACTTAGTAACAATTCTATAAACTGACTAGAATTATACACATAAATTGTAGAAAAAATCACACTCACGAGTGGCACAAGTAAGATAACCACATTGAGCAGACTAAGGATTGCCTTATTTACATTCTCTTCTAATCCCAAAACAGACCAAGAAACCAAGAATAAAATAAGCGTATATAATACTACAATTTTATTCTTCAAAATATCAAAAATTATAAATTTAGCTGTCTTATTCATCTTTCATTTTCTTTAAAATACTAATAATAGCCTCGGAAATTTTCTCAGTTCCTGTATTTTTTCTCAATTCTTCCACTGGCTGATGTACCAGCACTTTTCCCTCATTCATAAAAATCACCTGAGTAATGATTTCGTCCAACTCACTCAATAAATGAGAAGTAATGATAATTAATTTACCTTTGTTCTTCTCCTTAATTATTTTTTGTTTCAATATTTCAGAGGCTAATGGGTCTAAACCTGCCGTTGGTTCATCTAGAATAATGATTTTAGGATTAAACATAAATGCCAATACGGCACTGACCTTTTGGGTTGTCCCTCCTGAGAGGGTTGCCATTTTTTTATGATATATTTTTTCTAATTCAAAGGCCTCTAAAAGTTCCGTATCAATATCCTTTGGTGAAAATTTTCTGATATCTTGTATCATCTTAATAGTCTGCCCAATGGTCATATTTTCGGGATAACGACCAATTTGAGGCATATATCCAATATTTTCACGATAGGAAAAATCCTCACTGACATTTTTTCCATTTACGATAATATCACCTTGCTCTACTACATTTAGCCCTAATACAGACTTCATTAGGGTTGTTTTCCCACATCCGTTAGGACCAATTAAAGCAATGGATTGCCCCTCGATAAGTTGCAGATTGATATTATCCAAGGCACGGAATTTACCAAAATGTTTTACTAAATTATTTATTTTAATCATTTTTTTGTTCGAAATGCTTAGAATGTTTGCAAAATTAGTTACTTGATAGCTGAAAATTTATTTTTTTTCATACTTGGGATTTTATCCACAAAATTTTCGGGTGTGAGGCTAGGTACTACCTTTTCAGTCTTGTCTAATATATCCACGAAGAAAGTTCTATACAGTAGCATTACTGCAGGATTTTTTTCTACAAGTACCGAATACAAAGACAGTGGGTGATATTCTACATCACCGATATTATCCTTATTGAGGTCGTAACCTTGGTATTTGTCCCAATAATTATTTTTAAACTCATTCATCACGGTAGTCCCATTAGTAGATACATCAAAAGTATTATTGATAAAGTTATTATGATACAATTGGCTATCTCTACTATTAGCATTTATTTTGAGTCCCCAACCATTATCCTCAAAGGTATTATTATAGATTTTCATCGCGGTTGCTCCATCTATCCACACAGCAGTGGTATTATTACGGAAGGTATTTCCTATAATTTTGGCATATTGTAACTCTTTGAGTAATAACCCATAAGCGGAATCTCCCCAGTTGTCTTCAAAGATATTATACTCCATTTTTACTTTTTTGGAGAACATCACTGCCACACCTGCGGAATTATTTTTAAATCTATTTTTGCGATACACATTGTTATGGGAAAACATAAAATGCAACCCATATCTCATATTTTTATAGGAAAAATTATTGTATATGAAGGAGTTCGTTACCTTTTCGAGGTAAATACCATCTTTATACCCTGTGATATAGTTATTCGTAATCCACGCTTGGTTGGTTACCCATCCGTGTATTCCATTGCCACTTTTTTCTTGATTGGTTGTCCTATGAGATACGAATTTGTTATTATTAATATGGCATCTATCCCCTCGCTGTAGATACACTCCGAAGTAATTATCTTTGAAAATATTATTTTCTATTTTCACATCTTTGGCATCATAAAGTCTTACGGCACCGATATTTTTAATTAAATCTTCACCAGAATCTATGATTTTGAAGCCTTTTATTACTATTTTATTTGCTCTTAGAGATAATATTTCATATTTTCTTTGTCCATCTAATATGGGATACCCCTCTCCTATGAGCGAGATAGATTTTTCAATACTGATATTTCCCTCTTTGTATCTTCCTGGTTTTACCAAAATAACATCTCCATTTTGGGCAATTTCTATTGCTTTTTTTATAGATTTTATGGCTTCATTTTTTCCTACGACTATTGTTTTTGCAGGCAATATTTGTGCAACAATCAGTAAGAAAAAAGCATATACAAACTTCATTTTAATTACGTATATTAATAAGATTTAATGCTCGTGCATATCATTATTTCCTTGTTTTGCCTCATTTGGTTTTTCTAATGAAGCACCTAATTTTTGTGCATATTCTTTTGCCTTATTAGCATCTGAAAATGCAGCCTTGTTACCTCCCATGGGGCTTTCCAATGCACCTCCATAGATGAAAGTTGCCTTATTCACAGGAATAAGTTTTTTTGTATCAAAATCTGTAACATACAATACTGAACCCTCAGTTTTATCAGAATTTTCTTCTTGATAACCTTCAAGACAAGCAATATCGTCAAACTTATACACTCGTCCTTTTTTAGTAATAAGTTCTGCCCCAAATTTGTTATCGGAGATACCCATTTGGCAATGATCACAAAGGTCTTTTCCATAAGAAATCGGCTGAGAGTCCTTACTACCACAAGCTACCATCAAGAACATAACTGATGGTATAATAATATTTTTGATGTTTTTCATTTCTAATACTTTAATCGTAATAATCTGATTTTATGATTTTTTACTCGCCTTGAATTCTTTTATAGATAGCCACATACCCAACAATCCAATGAGAAACATAATAGATGCACCATAGTAAGGGTAAGATTGAGCAAAGAAATTTAATACTTGTTTTGGCCCAATCAATGGTGGCTGATAGGACTCACCTGGTATTTTTATTGCTGCCTTTGGATCTAAGTTATGACCATATTTATATTCCCAAATATAGAAATCGGTAATAAACGCCACTCCGAATATGATGAATAGAATCGTAGTAATGTATAACAATGCTCTTCTTTTAGCAAATCCTGAAACGAAAAACAATAAGGCATAAATACCCAAAATATACCTCATCACTCCAAATTCCCAAAAATCAGCAGTGTGAATTTCCTTCATTCCTACATAATGATTTAAATCATTAATAATATCTATATCTCCTGTAATATTATTTGCCCAAAGAACTATTTCCATACCCTCTGGATATTGTGGTGCCTCTAAGCCAATCCACCAAATAGGGATGAACATACAAGCAATAAGCCCGATTCCTGATAAAACTAAATATATTTGTGTTGTTTTGCTGATAGAGTTCATTTTTATTTTTTTAGATTACTAATATCTTTTTATTTTTTCGTATTTATTATATTCTGTGTTTTAGAGATATTAGTTAGTTTAAATTATTTTTCATATAGTAAAAAAAGGCAGTCTAAATATATAAACTGCCCTTTTATGTTCTTAATTAAGTGGTCTGGGCATTAAACCTTTTCCAAACTTTTTTAGTTTTTATTGTTAAGACTCCACTTGATTTCTGGGTTGCTTCCAGCAGGAGATACTCTGATATATCCTTGCATCTCTTGGTGAAGAGCAGAACAGAAGTCTGTACAATACATTGGGAACACACCAACTCTATTTGGATTCCAAACATAAGTTACCGTTTCACCTGGCATAATTAAGATTTCAGATGTATTAGCACCTTTTACAGCGAATCCGTGAGGGATATCCCAGTCTTGTTCAATGTTTGTAACATGGAAATAAACTTTATCACCTACTTTAATACCTTCAATGTTATCTGGTGCAAGATGAGAACGAACAGTTGTTAGATATACATGAACCTCATTACCTTTTCTTTCAACTTTTGTTTGGGCCTCTCCTTTCGTAGCGAATGGGTGCTTGTTTTCTTCAAGTTTGTAGAATTTAGGTTGGTCTTTTTGGATAAGTTCTGCAGGAGCCGCTTGTGCATAGTGAGGCTCACCATATGTAGGGAAGTCTAGCAATAGCTCCATTTTATCACCCGAAATATCAAACAACTGAGCAGACTGTGTTAATTCTGGTCCTGTTGGCAAATATCTATCTTTTGTAATTTTGTTGTAGGCAACTAAATATTTACCAATTGGTTTAGCGGTATCACCAGTTACAGTCATCAAGTGTCCTGTCGCATAGTAAGTAGGCTGTCTATCCAATACTTTAAGGTCTTTAATATTCCATTTCACGATTTCAGAAGAAAGGAACATTGATGTATAAGCATTACCATTAGCATCAAACTCCGTGTGAAGTGGCCCTAAACCTGGTTTTTGAACTTCTCCGTGAAGTACAGATTCGTATTTTAAGATTGGGATACCATCGTAATCTCCCACAAAATCTTTCGCAGCAATTGCTTTCTGGATTTTAGAGAATGAGAATACAGGAAGCAACGCAGCCAATTTACCAGAACCTACGATATATTCACCCGTCGGATCCACATCACATCCGTGTGGAGATTTAGGACAAGGCATAAAGTAGATAGCATCTTTCAAGTCTTCGAGGGTAAGCATAGTAACCTCATCTTTAATAGTAGAGGTTGCTGTTTGAGTAGCTTCATCAAATTTGTTATGAACATACTTAGTTTTGATTTTTCTACCTTTACCTGCTTTCCAAGCCTCTTCTGCTTTTTTCCAGTTAAGAGCCATCATAAAGTCTTTATCATTCTGAGAAGCATTCACTTCAAGAAGAGTATTTGCTTTTTCAGAGTTGTAGCAAGAGAAGAAGAACCAATCTTTTGAAGGTCCTTTTCCTGCGTGAGAAAGGTCAAAGTCTATCCCTGGAAGTTGGATTTGGAAAGCTATGTCCATCGCTCCATCTTTTCCAACAGACACAAAAGATACAGAACCTTTGAAGTTTTCTCTATAAGTATTCAATGGAATATCTCCGTTTTCATCATCAAAAGGTACAGAGAAACGTGTTCCTGCTACTACATACTCTGTATTTCCTGTTACGAATGGAGAAGAGTGGTTACCCGCTGAATTTGGTAACTCTACTACTTCCACTGTTTTAAAATCTTTCAAATCAATTCTCGCAATACGAGGTGTATTATTCTCGTTAGCAAAAAGCCATCTACCATCAATCTCTGAATTTGTTTGAGAAAGTTCCACATGGTGAAGGTCTCCCCAAGGAACAAATCCGTGAGATGTTTCAAGCATTGGCTTGGTTTCTTCTGAGTAACCATAACCATTTTCTGGATTCTGAGAGAATACAGGAACTACCTTTAGTAATCTACCACTTGGTAATCCATAAACTCCTAATTGTCCATTAAAACCACCAGAAACGAAGTTATAAAACTCGTCATGTTCCCCTGGTTTTACATACACTTTCTCAGCAGCGTTACCACTCGCTGCGGAACCTGTCCCTTTCGGCTTACAACCAGTCAAAAGGAAACCTGTCGCTAGGGCTGCCAACCCTATACCTTTACAAAGGTTTTTCATAAAAACAAGTATTAAATATTAAACAAAATTTTATTCGCTAAAAAATAATAAAAATACAGAAGACCCCCCTCACAATAATCCAAAATTAATGTGAATATTCTCCTGTATTTTAAGTTTATTGTTAGTTTGTTTTTTTATAAATTATTTTTTACCATCAAGCTCTCTCATATACATATAGATGGCTTTTGCATCATCCTCTGTGAGATTTTGGTTCGGCATCGGAGTAAGAAACTCTTCAAACAATGCTTTTGCTTGTGGGTCACTATCAATCATTGGCTGAGGGTTCATAATAAAGTTCATTACCCAAGCTGCACTTCTTCTATCAGTTACTCCTTTCCAGCCTGGTCCTACTTTTCTCTCCTCTGTCATATTGTGGCAAGAAGTACATTTTACATCAACGATTTCTTTCCCCTTTGCTGCCAAAGCCGCATCAAAAGCGTCTTTACCATCAAAGTTTGCAGATGTAAATTTACCAATACCATCTTTAGAAGCCTCTGCTGGCGCTTCTGTAGTAGATGCTGTTTCTGCAGATGCTGTTGCATCACCACTCTCTGCTGGTTTATCTCCACCACCACAAGACACCATTGCCATTGCGGATACCATAACCATCGCTAAAAATTTAATCTTTCTCATATCTTTCTTTAATTTAAATTTCATATGCAAATTTAACATTTTTTTAGCATTTATCATATACCTCAAAACACTTATCTTAATTTTATACTAAATATCCTTCATTTTATTAATTAAATTTTTATCAATATATTATATTTTTTTACAATAAAAACACAATGATAATATTATTTAAATAACTATAAATCATAAAACATCCATTTATATATCATTATAATAAATTTAGACATTATCTATAATTATGATATTTATCATAAAATTATACATAATTTATAACCGTTCCAAACTATTTTATACAAAACTCTCATACTTAATTATAAATAATTTGTAAATTTGTCTTACAATTTTAAACTTAATGAGATGATAAAAAGAACCATTTCTACATTTTTTTTGACAGCAATAATGTCGCTCTATGCCTATGGGCAAGAATTCCAATGGAAAGAAACAACCAAAAATGGCTACACCTATAAGTATGTAACCAATGACCCTACCCACGCGAGATTCTACACCTTAAAAAATGGACTTACAGTAATCCTAAGTCCAACAAACAAAGAACCTCGCATTCAGGGATATGTAGCTGTAAAAGCAGGAAGTAAAACCGACCCAAAAACCAATACAGGACTAGCTCATTACTTAGAACATATGCTATTCAAAGGCACTGATAAATACGGTACCTTAGATTGGAAAAAAGAAAAAGCCGAACTAAAAAAAATTGATGCTCTATACGAACAATATCACGATACAACCAACGATACACAAAGAAAGGCAATCTACAAAAAAATAGATTCTATTTCTGGCGTAGCAAGTAAATATGCCATCGCTAATGAATATGACAAAATGATGACGGAAATGGGAGGACAAGATACAAATGCCTTCACTTCGTTCGAAAAAACAGTCTATACAGATGATATTCCTTCAAGTTCTTTGGATAAATACATTGCTGTACAAGCAGAGCGTTTCAGAAACCCTGTTTTGAGGATTTTCCATACAGAATTAGAGGCTGTTTATGAAGAAAAAAACCGCTCCCTTGATAACGATAGCGACTTGATTTACGAGGTGCTATTCCGTAACCTATTCAAAAAACACAACTACGGATTACAAACCACCATCGGAACGATTGAGCACCTAAAAAATCCATCATTAATAGGTATCAGAAATTATTTTAATACTTACTATGTACCTAATAATATGGCGATTATCCTTTCAGGAGACTTCAATCCTGACGAAACCATTGCAAAAATTGACAAGGCTTTTGCCTATATGAAACCAAAACCCGTGCCAAAATATACCTTCGAGCAAGAAGATCCAATGACATCTCCTATCGTAGAAGAAATAGTAGGACCTGACGCCGAAAGTACCATCATTGGATTCCGACTACCTGGTAACAAGGATAAAGATTCTGTAT
>CAKAOY010000028.1 GCA_916710115.1 uncultured Bergeyella sp. | reverse complement strand
ATTATAGCATATGCCCAAATGACGATGGAAGAAGCCAAGTCTTTTCAGCCAAAAATTGTTTTTCCAGACGAGCAAACTAATCTCTTGAAATAAAATGAAAGAAGAAACAACTCGCAATCCCATAAAAAATATTTTAACCATTATGGTTTCTATGGTGTTTGCAGTAGGGTTTATGTATTTAGCATTTCAAGATTTGGATGTTCAAAGTATCAAAAAAACTCTATTGAAAGCCAATTATTTATGGGTGTTGGTGTCAATGTTTTTTGGAGTTTTAGCTTATTGGATACGAGCTATCCGCTGGAATTTACTTCTTGAGCCATTGGGGTATAGAATATCTCATACAAATGCCCTTTGGACGCTGTCTTTTGGGTATTTGATGAATCTTACTATTCCAAGAAGTGGCGAAATAGCCCGCTCTACTGCTCTTTATGGAGTAGAAAAGGTTCCTGTAGATAAATCTTTTGGGACGATTATTTTAGAGCGTGTGGTGGATTTGTGCTGTATGTTTATCTTCTTGGGGCTGACTCTTATCTTTAAGTATGATGCCATTGAGCAATTCCGCAAGAAGGCGAATATCAATATCAATCCTACGCTGTTGGTAGGAGGTATTCTATTGATGATTTTTGTTTTTTTTATCTTTTTTATTTTCAAAGAAAAGCTAAAAAAAATAGGGTTGATTCATAGAATCATCATAGCAATAGAGGGAGTTATGTCTGGAATGCTAGCTATTTTTAGATTAAAACACAAATGGAAATTCATACTTTATACGATGGGGATTTGGGGGGCTTATTACGGAGCTTCGTATCTGATTTGTTTTGCTCTACCAGAGACGGAAAATTTTACTATTGCTGATGGTTTTTTCATTATTGTAGTTGGTACTTTGGGGATGATAGTCCCTGCATCTGGTGGGATAGGAGCATTTCACTATGCTCTAAAAATGGGTATATCAATGCTATTTTTGTCTATGAGTAGAGACCCTGAGCAGGGTGCCGAGGTGGGATTATCGTATGCTTTTCTGTCCCATACTGTACAGTTAGTAATTATTTTAATAATGGGATTAATTTCCATACCGATGTTAGCAAAGAATAAAAAAAGCAACCAATAAGGTTGCTTTTTGTTGTTTATATTTCTTTAAACTCTAATCCTTGTTCGGCTAATAGTTTTTCGGCTTGTTGTTTGTAATGTCCAGAAACTAATTTGTCGTGGATAGACTCGAAGGCGGATAGTGTTTCGTTGATTTCAGCATCGGTGTGAGATGCTGTAGGAATAAGTCTTAGCAAAATCATACCTTTCGGAATAACAGGATACACTACTACCGAGGTGAATATACCGAAATTCTCTCTAAGGTCTCTTACGAGGAGGGTTGCCTCTACAGGGCTACCTTGCATAAATACTGGGGTAACACAAGTGTTGGTATCACCGAGGTTGAAGCCTCTTTCTTTGAGTCCATTTTGTAGTTTAGTTACATTTTCCCAAAGTTTTGCTTTTATTTCAGGATGATTCCTTAGGAGTTCTAATCTTTTTAATCCACCGATTACCATTGGCATAGTGAGGGATTTTGCAAATATTTGCGAACGAAGATTAAATTTTAGGTATCTTACGATTTCCTTATTTCCTGCTACGAATGCTCCAAAACCAGCCATTGATTTAGCAAAAGTGGAGAAATACACATCAATTTGGTCTTGGCATCCTTGCTCTTCGCCTGTTCCTGCACCTGTAGCTCCTAAAGTTCCGAACCCGTGAGCATCATCTACTAAAAGTCGGAAATTATATTTTTCTTTTAGTTGAGCTATTTCTTTTAATTTTCCTTGTTGGCCTCTCATTCCGAAAACACCTTCTGTGATTACGAGTATCCCTCCGCCGTTTTCTTCAGCTACTTTGGTTGCTCTTTGTAGGTTTTTTTCCAAACTTTCAATATCGTTGTGCTTGTAGGTGAATCTTTTCCCTGCGTGCAACCTTACTCCATCAATAATACAAGCGTGAGAATCTACATCATAGACAATTACATCGTTGCGACTAACGAGAGCATCAATGATGGAAACCATACCTTGGTATCCGAAGTTTAGTAGATAGGCAGATTCTTTTTTTACGAAATCTGCTAATTCTCTCTCTAACTGTAGGTGGTAATCCGTTTCTCCGGACATTGCTCTTGCTCCCATTGGGTAAAACATTCCGAACTCTGCTGCTGCTTTTGCGTCGGTTTCGAGAACTTCGGGATGGTTGCAAAGTCCAAGATAATCATTTGCAGACCAGAATATTACCTCTCTTCCTTGGAATTTCATTCTTGGACCGATAGGCCCTTCTAATCTTGGAAAAATAAAATATCCTTCACCATAGTCAGCAAACTGCCCAAGAGGTCCAGGGTTTTGTTTAATTCTATCAAAAATATCTACCATTTTGTTTTGTATTTTTTAAAATTATGTCAGCAAATATAAGGTTTTTTTAATATAGATAAGAAAAATAAATGCTTGTTTGTGGGATAAGAAAAATAATCAGAGTGTTGTTATTTAAAATTAATAAAAATTATTTCGTGTATATTATTAATTATATTTAAATTTGTGCAAAAATTTAGAAATATGAGAGAGAAAATTGTAATTATAGGAGGAGGTTTTGCGGGGTTAAAATTAGCGAGACTTCTAAGTAATAGAAAGGATAAAAAAGTTATCTTGATAGACAAGGTGAATCATCATATGTTTCAGCCATTATTTTATCAATTGGCATCGGGTAGGATAGAGCCATCTAATATTTCGTTTCCGTTTAGGAAAATATTCCAAAGGTCTAAGAATGTGAGTTTTAGACTTACGGAAGTGAAAAAAATAATACCAGAAGAAAATAAAGTGATTTGTGAAAATGGATGTTTCCATTACGATAAGTTGGTAATTGCTACGGGATGTAAGACGAATTTTTTTGGAAATCAAGAGATGGAGAAATACGCCTATGGAATGAAAACCACCCAAGAGGCAATTTGCATCAGAAATAATATTTTGCTCACTTTTGAAAAACTCATTATAGAAAGAGGGCAGTCCGACGAGGGGAATTGGAATATCGTAGTTGTAGGAAGTGGCCCAACAGGAGTAGAAATGGCAGGTGCATTTGCCGAAATGAAAAATAATATTTTACCGAGAGATTATCCAAATATGAATTTTAAAGATTTGAAAATCATAATGGTAAGTGCTACTCATCCACTTGATATAATGAGTAAAGAGTCTCAAGAAAAATCTGCACAATACCTAAAAGAACTTGGTGTAGAGTGTTATAATAATGAAGTTGTAGTTCATTACGATGGAAAAGTACTACAAATGCAAAGTGGTAAAAGTATCAAAACAACCAATGTCATTTGGGCGGCAGGTGTTACTGGAAATGTGATAGAAGGACTAAATCCCCAAAATATTATGAGAAACCGCTATCAAGTGGATTTAACAGAGTGAAAGGTTATGATAATATTTTTGCTATTGGAGATGTAGCCTATATGGAAACTCCAAAATATCCGAAGGGGCATCCACAAGTAGCAAATGTGGCAGTGAATCAAGCTGTTAATTTAGCTCAAAACCTTCTAAAAGGAGATAGAAAATATTGGAAAGAATATGAATATAAGGATCTTGGTTCAATGGCAACTATCGGAAAATACAAGGCAGTAGTGGATTTGCCAAAATGGAAATTCCAAGGAATGCTGGCGTGGTTCGTATGGATGTTCCTTCACTTAATGTTGATTTTAGGGGCGAGAAATAAGTTTGCTATTTTCTTCAATTGGGCTTGGGCATATCTTAATAAAGATTCTTCATTGAGATTGATTACTTGGCATTCCAAAGAATAAATTAGTATTTTTGCAGGTGAAAATTATTTTCAATGAGAATAGATATTATTAGTGTATTACCTGAGTTAATGGAAAGTCCATTTCAGACATCGATTTTAAAGAGAGCTATGGAGAAAGGTTTGGCAGAGGTGTATTTTCATCAATTGAGAGATTGGTCGGTGGGGAAACATCGTCAAGTAGATGATGAACCTTACGGCGGAGGTGCAGGTATGGTGATGATGGTGGAACCATTGGATAAATGTATTTCGGAGCTGAAATCTCAGAGGACGTATGATGAGATTATTTACTTGACTCCTGAGGGATTTACCTTAAATCAAAAAATTGCTAATACGCTGTCTATCAAAGATAATCTAATGTTTATTTGTGGGCATTATAAAGGTATAGATCAAAGAGTGAGGGATTTGCATATTACGATGGAAATTTCTATAGGAGATTATGTACTTACAGGGGGAGAACTGGCGGCGTGTGTTTTGGCGGATTCCATTATTCGCTTGCTACCAGGTGTATTGAATGATGAGCAGTCGGCACTAACGGATTCTTTTCAGGATAATTTGTTATCCCCACCGATATATACGCGTCCAGAGGAATACAAGGGGTTACGAGTGCCAGAAGTTCTCCTAAGTGGTAATTTTGCAAAGATAGAAGATTGGCGGTATGAGGAAGCCCTTCGGGTAACGCGAAACAGACGCCCTGATTTGTTAGATGAATAAAATAAAACCACTCTTTTGCGGAGTGGTTTTTCTTATATTTCAAAAATTTTACTTTCGTTGTTGATTTTCTTTACTACGGCTTCCGTCCGTTCTTTATGGGTATCCGTGATGAATATTTGTCCGAATTGTTCAGTATTTACTAACTCAATTAACTGAGCGACTCTGCTGTCGTCTAATTTATCAAAAATATCATCAAGGAGAAGGATTGGGGTCTTGTTTGTGAGTTCTTTTATTCTATTGATTTGAGCGAGTTTTAAGGCTATTAAGAAGGATTTTTGTTGTCCTTGTGAGCCAATTTTTTTGATGAGATTTTGGTTCATCTCAAACGATAGGTCATCCTTGTGGATACCCTTGGAGGTATATGTTAGTATTCTATCCTTGTCCAGACTTTCCTCTAAAAGACTACCGAAATCCCGCTCTGATAGGTGAGACTCGTAGTTAATGTTGATGAGTTCCTTTCCGCCAGAGATAATATCATAGAAATGTTGTACGATAGGTTTTAAGTCGGTGACGAAAGTTTTCCTTTTCTGGAAAATTCTTGTTCCGTGTGTGATGATAGGTTGAGAATAGATGTCTAGCGAGTCTCTGTCAAAAGTTTTATTTTTAGCAAACAATTTTAGAAGGGCGTTCCGTTGTTGTATCGCCTTTTGATATTGTATGAGGCTGAAAAGATACTCAGCATCGGTTTGGGAAATCATAGCGTCTATGAATTTTCTACGACTGTCTCCCGAGTCGGAAATCAAGTTAGAGTCGTATGGAGAAATAATCACATTTGGTAGATATCCAATATGCTCGGCTATTTTAGGATAAGGTTTATCATTTTTTTTGATTACCTTTTTTGCATCTTTATTGAGAGATATTTTTATGGTATCCTCTCTGTCGTCATTAATGATATTAGAAGTAATGGAGAAAAACTCTTTATTGTTTTTGATATTTTGATGGTCTGAAAGCCCTAAAAAACTTTTCCCCATTGATAGATAATGTAGAGCATCGAGGATATTTGTTTTTCCTACACCATTGTTTCCCACAAAACAATTAATATGAGGTGAAAGTTGGAAATCTCGCTCGCTATGATTTTTAAAATTGATTAAAATAAGTTTTTTGATAATCATCGTATCAAACTTTTAGGGCAAAGATAAAAAGATTTTTTGGATAAAGAGCAGGCATAAAATCTATAATATTTGATAAATAATGAACGGCAAGCCACAGCAAGTCTCTATTATTACTGAAAAATACCAATCTGGAAAAGTCTTTTTGGTAAAGATAATCAATAATATAGAAATGATAGAAGAGATAAAAAATGATGAAAAAAAACTACCTAAGAGATTAAAATAGCCAATAACTACAGCAGTGATTAATATTATAATGGCTAAAATTTTCGTAGCAATCGTACCTATTATTTTGGGAAAGGTGAGAATCTCGTCGTTGTCCATATCACGAATATCAAAAGGTAAAACTAATGCAGTGATGTAGAAAAAAATTATAAAAAAAATAGATGTTTGGAACTCCCGAAACACTAACCAACCGTTAATAAGCCCCCAAATGAACCCTACATAAAAGACTTTCAAGAATGGTATCTTGCGGATGTATGTGTCTAAAAAAGAAGAATTGTATAATAGTCCTAGAATAGTGATTAATAACCATTTGTAAAAAGTATAAGTATTATGGTTTGTAAATATGAAACTAATACATACAATAGTTCCAATAATATTAGATACGAAAATATACCTAAAAAAAATAGAATTCTGATATTTTGTGTAGAGATATCCACACCAATAGGTGATAAATATTAGAAAAAAGGTCGTCCAATGAAAATTTTGTCGCTCTATCATAAAGAAATTAACTAACAAAACACCCATTAATGATACGAAAAACTGACTATCTATAAATAATTTTTTAAAAAAAGTAATATTTTTCATTTCAAAATAAACCCAAATATAATAAATAAAATGTAAAGGAATATTTAAAAGTATTATTTAGATTGTATAAAAATAAAGAATAAATTATCTAATAGATGGATTCTATTAGTGTAATAATTTAAATTATTTAGAGAAAATAAAAAAAACTTTTGTATATTGCGACGATTTTAAAAATAAATATGTATGAATAAAAAACAAGAGGTTACTCAGCAACAGGGTATTATTATGTTTGTAATATTGCTATTAGCATACATTACATTTGCGTCTAATTGGATTGTAGGTTCTAATTTGGATAAACAAATTATGGAGCACTTTTTCAAGGGTGAGACTGTATCTACAACGATGAAAGAGGTCGTGAATTATTCCATTACAACGGCAAGGATTTTTGCAAATTTCTTAGCAGCTTGGGTTCTTATAAAACTTAATCCTAAGAAGGCGGCGATTTTGGCAATGGTATTTTTAAGTTTCTCTGTTTTGGCGGTATTTGCACCGAGTTATGGAGTTTATATTGGTGCAAGAATGATTATGGCTCTCGGTGGTTCTATGATTATGGTATATATGAATACCGTAATTGCTAAATTTGTTCCTGCAGATAAGAAAATTATCACAAGTGCTTTGACATCAGGGTCTTACAATATGGGAGCGATTATCGTAGGGGTAGCACTTTATTTATTAGATGACTATATTAAAATAGGAAAAAATTGGCAACATGTGAAGTTTGCTTTTGCTTTTGCTACCTTGGTAATGTTTGCATTTTGGTTACTACTTAGTAAAGATTTTACTCCAAGTGCGGGAGCTTCTGCCTCTGCCGAAGAACAAAAATATGGCTATGGAGATGTGTTGAAAGATAGATTTTTACATTACTTCTCGATAGGATTTGGAGGATTTTTATTCTTATATGTAATATCTCTTACATCACTTCCTTCAAAATTAGAGGCATTACAAATTAATCCAGATTTTTCTAAATCAATAATGATTTTTACCATACCAGCAATGGGGATTTTAGGGACAATCTTCTCAATGTTTATGGGAAAAAAACAATTCCAAAGAAAACCATATCTTATCCTCCACGGGGTACTGATGGTTTCTGCAATTGTAGGTGGTATTTTGGTACTAAAAACGAGTGCGGTGGCATCTTATGTTTTATTTGGAATAGCAGGCTTTGTGATGGCATCTCAATATACGGTGTATCTTAATTTGCCGTTTGAGCTACCAAATATGAACCCTAAAAAAATAACGATAATGTTTGGAGCATTCTGGGCATTGGGCTATACTTATTATACAATTTTCAATTTTGTGGGAAGTTTTATTTATGATATTAGTCCGGTTTATGCATTTATATTTTATATAGTATTCTCTTGTTTGTATATTATTTGTATCTTTGCATTCCCAGAAACAAAACCAAGATTGAAAAAATAAGGGTAACTATCTGAAAATTAATTAGAAATAACATAATATAAAAATAGTTTTAATAATGAAAGATTTATCAAAAATGACGAATATTGAGGACTTACGAGTGGTATGCCAGCGTAATGTTCCTAAAATGTTCTACGAATATGTAGATACAGGTTCTTGGACAGAGAGAACTTACAAAGATAATGTTACTGATTTACAAAAAATTAAGTTCAAGCAAAAAATATTGGTAGATATGTCCAATAGAAGTCTTGAAACAAAACTTTTGGGTGAAACAGTAAAAATGCCAGCAATGACGGCTCCTGTTGGTTTTATGGGTATGATGTGGGCCGATGGAGAAATCCATATGGCAAAAGCTGCCGAAAAATTCGGTATACCATTCACTCTTTCTACAATGTCTATCTGCTCTATTGAAGATGTAGCAGCTGAGGTATCTAAGCCTTTTTGGTTCCAACTTTATGTTATGAGAGATAAGAAATTTATGAGAAATCTTATCAAAAGAGCAAAAGATGCTAAATGTTCTGCATTAGTGCTTACTGTAGATTTACAAGTGTTAGGAAACAGACACCGAGATATTAAGAACGGACTTTCTACACCACCTAAATTTACCATCCCGAATCTTATCAACTTATCCACAAAAATCCCTTGGGGACTCCGTTATATGAAAAATAGAAGATGGACTTTTAGAAACATTGCAGGACATGCTGAGAATGTTTCCGACTTATCATCTCTATCTTCTTGGACAAAAGAGCAATTTGACCCTCGTCTAAGTTGGGACGATTTAGCGGAAATCAAAGACCTTTGGGGCGGTCCAATCATCTTGAAAGGTATTATGTTACCAGAAGATGCAGAACTTGCTGTGCAACACGGAGCTGATGCTATCATCGTTTCTAACCACGGAGGTCGCCAGATGGATGATACTGTTTCTGCTATCAACGCTCTTCCAGATATTGTGAGTGCAGTGGGTAGTCAAACAGAGGTTTGGGTTGATTCTGGATTTTATACAGGACAAGATATGCTAAAAGCTTGGGCATTAGGAGCTAGAGGTATTATGCTTGGTAGAGCTCCTGTATATGGATTAGGTGCTTATGGTGAAGAAGGTGTAACTCGTGCATTGAATATCCTTTATGATGAAATGAGTACAACAATGGCATTTGCAGGTCATAGAGATATCCAAAATGTGGATGAAAGTATTCTAGTACCAGGAACTTATCCAAAACCACTTTTTAAATAATTTTTAGTTTTATAATATACAAAGAAAAGTACTATCAAGAATATTGATAGTACTTTTTGTTTAATAATAAATTAATATCTTTGTTGGCAGTAAATTTAAATTATATTATATAATGTCATTACAAAAAAATTATAGACTACCAATAGCGATGATGTTCGCTTTGTTTTTTATGATAGCCTTTGTTACAGGATTACAAAATCCAATGGCTGTTATTGTGAAAAATCAATTTCAATCTAGTAATTTTTCTTCGCAATTAGGGAATTTTGCTAATTTTATAGCATATGCCTTTATGGGGATACCTTCGGGATTGTTACTTCAAAAAATAGGTTATAAGAGAATGTCTCTCGTGGCTATTTTTGTAGGATATTTAGGGGTAAACCTTACTTTTTTATCAGGGCAGGTGGGGAGTTTTTTAGTATATCTTATGGGGGCATTTGTTGGTGGATTTTCAATGTGTATGCTGAATACTTTGGTTAATCCTATGCTGAATACTCTGGGGGGAGGAGGCAAGAGGGGAAATCAGTTGCTACAATTTGGTGGAACCCTGAACTCTATGGGAGCAACGATTGTTCCCGTACTTGTAGGGTATCTAATGGGGGATGTATCTAAGGCATCTATTACCGATGCTAATCCAGCACTATTTCTTGCAATGGGGATTTTTGTATTAGCATTTTTTGTTTTGTTTATGATGAAAATTCCAGAGCCACATATCTCACAAGAGACGGCTGCTGAGAAGCAAAAATCACCACTAGGGTTTAGACATTTCGTACTAGGAATGATAGCTATTTTTGTGTATGTAGGTGTAGAGGTGGGTATCCCAAATATTGGGAATTTGTATATGACGGATAAACTTCGTATAGACCCTACCATAGCAGGTTCCGTGGTGGGTACCTATTGGTTTCTAATGCTTATTGGAAGATTTATAGGAGGAGCTATCGGAGCAAATATTTCTAGTAGAGGGATGCTTAGTTTTGTTACTATTTTAGGATTGATATTTACTATTTTAGCAATTATGATGCCAAGTGATATATCTGTAAATATGGTTGTTTTCCAATCGGATATTTCATTTGGAATGGTAGAAGTTCCATTGAGTATAATGCTTTTGGTGTTGTGTGGTTTTTGTACTTCGGTGATGTGGGGTGGTATTTTTAATCTAGCTACAGCAGGATTAGGAAAATCTACAGCTACGGCATCTGGTATTCTTATGGTGATGGTTTGTGGTGGCGGTATTCTTCCTGTTTTACAAGCATATATAGCTGATATTTCAGGATATATGAGTAGT
>CAKAOY010000027.1 GCA_916710115.1 uncultured Bergeyella sp. | reverse complement strand
AGAGAAACTCTATCGTTTTTCACCGTAATATTCATATTAGAAATTAACTGAAATTCGTCTATCTTTTTTGTAGATAACTGAGTTTCAATATCAAATTCCTTAATACTCTCCACCTCATTACCAAAAAGAGTGATACGATACGGCCTCTCATTAGAATAAGAAAACACATCGACAATCCCTCCTCGAATAGCAAATTCCCCAGGCTCGGAGACAAAATCCACAAGCTGAAAATGGTAATTACCCATCAACTCCTCCGAGAAATCGGAACTCAACTGGCTACCGACTTTTATTTTTTGAGAAATCGCTGTAAAGTCCTCTCTCTTTACGACTTTTTCCGACAGAGCCGAAGCACTTGCTATAATGATTTTTTTTGTCCCACTATCTCTAAGAATCTCCTCCAAAACTTCCGTCCGTAACACAATATTAGCATTTTGAGTTTTCTCAATTTGATAGGGTTGCTTATAGGTTTCTGGAAAATATAAAACATTCTCAGCACCAACAAAATCCTCAATTTCGGTGGTAGCATAATACGACTGCTCTTTGTCGTCAAGAATAAAAAAAATATTTTTTTGCTGTGTAAGAAATATTTCAGAAACAAAAATTGAAACTGACGACCCCACACTTCCCTTCACAGATAAATGTCTCTTCTGCTGTATTCTATCTATTATTCCTCTCCCAAAATCTTTTTTAATAAGTTCCGAGAGAAAGATATTTTTTAAAACCTCCATAAACTTATATTAAAGTTATCCATTATTAACACACTTATTAACTTAGTTATCCACTTACTTATCCACAAAGTTTTTCACTTTTTTATTCACATTTTAGTGGATAAACAAAATAAACTACCTCACAAGGAGATAATTTATTTCAATATTAATCATATCTATTTTTTATCCTCAGTGTACATTAACGATAGAACTACCGATACCAAAAGTACACCTGCTACAATCCCCAATGATACAGGCGATGATATGTGCAGCCACGGAGAGATGAGCATCTTCAATCCTATAAAACTAAGGATAATCGCAAGACCATAAGGTAATTTATCAAACATATGGATGAAATTAGATAATAAGAAATACAATGACCGAAGCCCCAAAATCGCAAAAATATTAGATGTATATAAGATGAATGGATCTTCTGAAATCGCAAAAATAGCAGGTATCGAATCTACCGCGAACAATACATCGGAAAACTCTATCACGGTAACAACCACCAAAAGAGGTGTAGCATATTTCACTCCATCCTTAATAGTAAAAAACTTATCGCCATCATATTGGTCGCTTACTTTGTAAAACCTTTTCACCAATTTGGCTCCCATCTTATCACTATAGTCCTCTTCTTCGTTTTCCTTGCCTATCTCCTTCCAAGATTTAATACCTGCATAAACAAGGAAAACACCAAATATCGTAAGTATTGGATTTATTTTTACTACCTTACCAAGCAAATCCATCTCTGGAAGATAGGTAATATTAATAAGTCCAACTCCTGCAAAAATAAATATTGCCCTAAATATTAAGGCTCCAACTATTCCCCAAAACAATACTTTATGATGCAACTCGCGAGGCACCTTAAAAAAATTAAAAATCAAAATAAACACAAATAAATTATCTACAGAAAGTGCCTTCTCCACCCAATATGCTGCCTGAAATTCTGTAATTTTATCAATCGCTACCTCGTGGCCTCCTATATCTTGGTTAAAGACATAATATATCACCCCCGAAAATCCCATAGCAAGAGATATCCACACCGCAGACCATATCATAGCCTCCTTAGACGATACAATATGGCTTTTTTTATTAAAAATCCCTAAATCTAATAATAGCATTATTACCACCAATACCAAAAAACCAATAATAAGACCTGGATGCATATTAAAAATACTTTGCTTCATTCTATTTTTTTATTTTTTACAAAAATAATTTTTTTATTAATACAAAAAAGAACCGCACTATAAAAAAATTATAATGCGATTCCAAAAACACAAATGATGAAAAAAAATTATTGCTTCTTTTAAGTTAAGAAATCACATCTCGTAACTTCTACACCTTTCACACTGCAAATATATATAAATATCATATTACTATCAAAATATTTTTACATTTTTTTTCATATTTTTTACCATTTTCATTTATTTTATTAAATATCAGCAATATACAAATAAAAACTATATCTTTTATATTAATTGAGATATACTTTCTGCAGTCTTTTTTCTCTGATACTCACCTAATTTTTGTCCTATAAACTCAATAATTATCGGTAAAAAATAGAGCAACACGGTTCCTAAAATCTTTCCTCGCCAACTTGATTTTCCAAACTTTTTTTGAACATAGTTAGTGACAACATAAGACACTGCCAATTTCGCAAGATACTGAACGATATCTCCCTCATAATGAGTTTTCTGCATTTTGGATAAAATCCCTCCTTTAATCGCTAATTTTAAAAACTCGGTAACCTTATCTAAAATGAAACCTCTACTAAGAACCAAACTGCTCTCTCTATTGTTTTTATAACCTTTTGTTATTACCCTTAAACTCTCCTTCGGATTCTTGAAAATAAGAATGGATTCCAACCTATCAATTTCGATTTGTAATTGCTCTTTTTTAGCTCTTAAACTTGCCAAGCTATCATATCTATCACTCATAATCAATCATTTAGAGATTTAATAAATACATTAACAGCATACTCCTGAATAGATTTCCTGTATCTAAATAAAAGTACAAGGGCTAATATACATACTAAAGACATCAATAGAAAACCATAAGCATAACTCCCTAATAAAGAACCTACTAGCATTCCTATTGACAATATCAAAAAGGCAAGAAAAAACATAGAAACTACCAAAACGATAGCGAAAAAAAAGATTAATCCCGAAATCTTTGCCGATTGCTCCATTGCATTGATTTTGATAAGATTAATCCGTTTTTCAATATATTCTTTGAAAATACCAAACATCATCCAAAGATTAGATTACCTCAATGCGTCTAATTCAGACTCAAATTCATCTGTCTTTTCTACGGCTTTGTCTCTTATTTGGTCATATTTTTCTCTTACTTGACTGGAGATATTACCGTAGGTATCTTTTGCTTGTTCTGCCAAATCACCTACTTTCTTTTTCAATTTTTTACGAGTCTCTTTTCCTTCCTCTGGTGCAAAAAGTACTCCCAAAACCACACCTGCTGCTGCTCCTAAAAGCACACCTGCCAATAAACTTCCTGTTCTTGCCATATCTATTTTATTTTTAAAATTTAAATTCTTGGGTAAAGTTACATTTTTTTTTCGAAGTAACGATATTTTTCCTATATTTTTTTCGCACTCTACTTTCTTTAATACCTTATTAATGAAAATTTATGCTTTATGCTAATATTTATAGCAAAAGTAAAAAATAAAATCAACTTTTAAGTATATTTGCAGAAATTTTAAGTAGAATGTACGAACAATTTAATTTCATCATAGAATTTCTAGGAATGATTTCTTTCGTGATGTCAGGTGCTTTCGCTGCAATGCAAAAACGACTTGACCCACTTGGAGTGCTCATTGTAGCATTTGTAACGACGATTGGAGGTGGGACAATTCGAGATTTGCTATTGGATATTCCCGCCTTTTGGATGCACGATTTGTGGTACATTTATATGATACTCGTAGTAACGATTATTGCTATTATCTTCAAATCAATAGAAAAAAATTTCCAAGTTCCATTGTCTATTTTTGATAGTTTTGGACTAGGGCTTTATACTATTGTTGGAATACAAAAAGGGCTTAATGCAGGGCTTAATCCTGTAATTTGTGTAACCTTAGGTACCATCACCGGTTGTTTTGGCGGAATTTTGAGGGATATTTTACTCAATAGGATACCTCTGATTTTTAGAAAAGAAATCTATGCTTCCGCATGCATTGTAGGGGGGAGTATTTTCCTATTAATGAGAATCTACACATCTATACCTTACATTTTTGTACATATTTTCACGATTTTATTAATCGTCTTAATTAGGACTTTGGCGGTAAAATATCAATGGGAATTTCCAAAATTCTATATTTCCAAAGACGAGGAAGAATAACGAAAAAAAGACCTTACAAATTTGTAAGGCCTTTCTTTTTGAATAAATCTATTTTACGATAACTTTTTGAGAATATTTATTTCCCTCATTATCCAAAATATTGAGTAGATAAGTTCCCTTCGGCAATAAAGATAAGTTAAGAACAGCCTCATTTGTTTTAAAGGTGTTTGTCTGTATCAACTTTCCTGACAAATCATATACCTCAGCCGATAGATGAGTTTTATTTGTCTCGGATTTTATCACAAATTGGGAGTTATTAATCTCATAAATTCTAAAACCATTTTTACCCACTTCTTGGGTAGAAAGATTCACAACTCGCACCTCTATGGTTCGTTTCTCGGATTTCACATTATCAGAGTAGAGTGCATACACATCATAAGTATAGATGCCATTCTTGTCAATATTATCTAAATGAGTCAATTGGTTAATATCATCTATATTTGCTAATTTTACTTTATTTTTATACACTTCATATCCAACTAAGTGCGGAAACTCTGTGATACCATAGGACTTAACATTATTGTTTGTAGAATAATTCTCAAAAGCTTCTTTTAGTTCTTCAGAGGTTATGATTCTACCTTTTTGCACTGCCTCTTTTGCTAATTCGGCTTTTGTTTTCTCTCCACTTACGATTGATTGGGCTGGTTGACCTGATGCTACTTCATTATTATACCCTACTTTAATATCATCAAGAATTAAATGTAGTCCATCATCTTCCTTCGTTGTTCTATGATGAAAAGCAACATAAAAATCTTTACTTGTATGAGGTTTGATATCGATTGTTCTTGTCTCAAAACCAGAAGTTTTTGCATCTTCTACAGCCTCTATTTTTATTCCTTTTTTAATGGTATCTACATTTGGTTGAGTATCACCATCAGCTGGTACTATATAAATATCATATCTCTCTTTGTAAGGACTAAATATATTATACGAGAGGATTTCCGCTCCTTGATGAAGTTTTGGAGTAATAAACCAATCATCCACGTTTAAGGCCTCGTGTTGCCATGATTTAGATATTAATACATTTCTCCCACCTTTATCATTTCTCGGATTTCGTCCCACATACCAAGTTCTTCCATCATTATTTACATCTATTGTGTATAGATTTGGGGAAGCTTCAAAATCTTCTTCATAGATATTTTGCAAAGTAGGGCGATTCCAAGTAAGTTTTACATTTTTATTCTCTTGGCTTGCGTTAAGATTTCTTACTGCCTCGTGGATTCCCTGAACTATAATCTTAGATTGAGCATTTTCAGAACTATGTGGCGAGGTAGCCTTCATATCAATAGAGAACTCTCCATAGTGATTAAATCTAATCTCTGGATTTTTGGAAGTACTAGTCGTATTATTCACATACTCTACCCCCTCGCTTGGAGTGATAGTCCATTCAAATTTATTTGGCTCTGGATTTCCCTTAGAGGTATTTTCCATTGTAACTATCTCACCCTCAAATATTTTATCAGAAGATGGTTTAAATGACGCTCTCACCTCTCTATTAGCAATTCTGATTATATCTGATTTTTTCAGTTGATATTCTCCTGATGCTGTTTTAGCAATGAGTTGCACAGAATAGGTTCCCTCTTCATTGAATATCACTTTTGGATTTTTAGAAGTTTCATTCCCCTCTGTAAAGGTAACGGTATTCGGCTCAAAAACCCATTTGTATTGTGGTTCAATTGTAGTTTTTGGGGCATAAGTTTCATTCGTAAGACTCACTACCTCATAGGAATTTGCTTTTTCTTTATCGATTGAAAAATCCACAATAGCCACATCTTCGGCCTTATAAACACTAAAATCATCAATTGATACGGCATAGGAAAGCTCTCTATCAGCAGATTTATGATTAAAACCTAAGTAAATAATTCCGTCTTCCGTTGGTGTAAATTCATAATTATATTTTTTATAATCTCGGATACTGAATACCTCTACATTATCATTGATTGAGTTGGTCATACTCGTGTGAATCGGTTCTTTTCCGAAGCGAATGGATATTTTTTCCTCTCTATCTTGGAATTTTCTTGTGTAAAAACTCAAAATATAGGGTTCTCCTCCCTTCACCTTGATAGGGTTGCTATACAACCAGTCGTCAGCAGTAGAAACATTTGGAAAATTCGTTGCAAACTTAGTTCCCGAACGAGCGTAGGACTTATCATCGTACTGTACCCAAGTTTTCCCATTAAAGTCTAAACTCTCTGATTTCCAAGAATTTTTAGGAAAATCTGATTCAAAATCAAAGCTAAACGAAGACCCCTTCTTGGTAAGGTCAGCAACCACTCCATAGATATTCTTCACCTGTCTATCATTCAATGTAATAACATCACCATCTACCTCAATTTGAGTTTCCAAAACATAATCTACAAAGGATTTAGATAAGTCTAAATTAATATCTGCTTGGATACTTTGCCCTACATTAACATCGGATAACTTTTGCTCCCCTGATGTGGCATTATTAGGGTTATTTTTTTCGTAAAACTTATATCTCAATACCGCTCCTGATATATTTTCAGAGGCTTTATTATCTATAACTACTTTTACTGGTGTGTTGCTGGAATATTCCGTAGGAGATGGAATTTGCACTGCCGAAATAGCCAAATCTTTGGTAATACCATTGTTAATCCCCGTAGCGATTAATGAAAAATTTTGACTCTCGGAATCAATTAAACTTACTTTTCCCGAAGTATCCACTTTATTAGTTTTCAGTGGGGATTTATGAGTTACCTTTATGGTATAAGTTTTCCCAGCCACAGCATTTGGTATCACTACCTGCTCTACATTATCTCTTACATTATCTGCTTTTTGAGCAGGATTTGCAGGATGTTCGGGATCTAACACCCAAGGAAAATAAACATTTCCACTATCATCTGTAATCCTCAAATCTAAGTCATTCACCAATACTTTTTGTCTATTATTGAGAGTTTCCGCTGGCATATGTTCCTTATCTACCACAGGATCTTCCCAAACGATAGTTACCTTCAAAGGCTCCGTTCCCATAGCCTTTACAGATTGGGTGTATTCGTTTGTATTTTCTATTTTTTCTTCTTTTATTAAGGCATATTTATCTTTCAAAAAGATAGTTTCAGCCCCCTTATAAGCATTTAGTAGCCCCCAACCAAACTGATAATCTGGCCCATCGTATTTACCTGCCTCGTTAGCTGTATGTATTGCTAATGCCTTTAAAGTAGCAGATTTCATAAAGGCTGGCGACGAGGTATTACCATAGATTTTCTTATAATACTCTTGAAGGAGTGAGAGTGCCCCCGTTACATTTGGAGATGCCATAGAAGTCCCACTCATAGCTTCGTAATTGGTATCCCCCGTAGAATTTGTGGAATACACATCCACCCCAATACCTGTGATATCGGGTTTTATACGGCCATCATCAGTAGGTCCAAAAGCTGAAAAACTTGCAGCCACCACATCTTCTGGTTTTTCATAACCATCCAAAATTTTATTTGCCGCTGCTACAACCAAAATATTTTTCCCGACAGAACCTGTATTGATACAATCATAACCAAATTCCCCCCCGTTTTTTTGACGAACTTTAGTAGATTTTACCCAAACTTCCTTACCATCTTCCTTCACCTGAACATAGTGTGTATCGCCCTCCTTTGGGCCATCTCCTCTTGGATTTCCTACTGCCTTAATAGGTAAGAAATATGGTGCGTTATAAGAAATCAAATCCCATGCAGAATCCGTATCTCCATAGTGACCAAAACCTACATATTCAGTATCTTCATCTTCTCCGAACCAGTGCCATGCACTAAACCCAGAATAGTTACCATACTCAAAACCACCTAAAAAACCATAGGAATGATTAGATACCAACGCCCCATTTTTGATTGCAGTAATCATTTCATCTTGGTCAGAAGTCCAATCATAGGCCTCCAAAGTTGCCTTTGGAGCCATACCTTTTGCCTTGCTATCAATCCCTGAGGCTATCATTGTACCAGCAACATGAGTAGCATGTCCCGAAACACTCGTAGGAACATCTCCTTGCTTTGCCCTACCGCCGAACTCAGTATGAGAGGCACGAATCTTACCACCATCCCACTCATAAATTTTTATACC
Organism: uncultured Bergeyella sp.; assembly: GCA_916710115.1. Classification (GTDB taxonomy): domain Bacteria; phylum Bacteroidota; class Bacteroidia; order Flavobacteriales; family Weeksellaceae; genus Bergeyella_A. The sequence continues at coordinate 2,468 of CAKAOY010000027.1, read as the reverse complement.
TTCACCTTCTAAATTGAATATATTTTCATTGGACTGAAGTTTTGTAACACCAGTTTCTGCTGCGGCATCTCTGTTATAAGTAATGTAATACTGTGGTTTCCCTTTATTCGTAAATCCTTGCAATTGGAAAAAACGCCCCTCAGCCTCACCAGAAAAAGGCATATTTAATCTATTTGCTCTCCTCTTTAATTGTGCTACCGAAAAGGTATTTTTCCTAAATTTCTCACCTATCGCAGTAAGGTCTTGCAGATGATTGTATTTTTGTATTTGAAGTATATCATCAGTATTCTGAGCCATTGCTGATACAGATAATAAATAGCAAAAAGCTATCGGCAACTTCTTCATCAAAAATCGTTCATTAAAAAGTTGTTTTTTTATCATTTTTATCAAAATTTAACACTGCAATTTTATCATTTTTTCATAAAATATACAAATTAAACTCTAATTTAAATAATAAATTAGATTATTAATTCTAATAAATTATACAATAAAATATTTATTTAAAATAAATATTAATGAAAAACACTATTTATATTATCAAGAATATTTCTAAATACGATAATAATCTACAATTTTAATTATTTTAAAATTTAGTAGATGGAGCATAAGAAGTTAAGGGTTAAATTGAAATAGCAAAATACAAATAAACAGGACTTTATGCTACAGCAAAGAAAACTAAATCACGAAAAAATATTAAAATATCCGTTTCTTACCATAACTTATATTGAGAAAAACAAAAGCTGGATATTTTTTTAATTCCATTATAATAACATAGCTTTTTTACTACTTTTACGAAAAAGTAACAATAATGATTGAAATATTAACTCAGCAACTTCCCATCATAGAATAGAGGTTTTTAAGACAGAATCTAGATTATTATCACATTATTTTAGTGATTGTAATAGCACATTTTGCATGTTCTTTAGCACTGAAAATAATTCTTTAATTTCTGCTATAGAAATTTGCCGAGAAGAAATAAAAGTGGCGTATAGAAAACAGTGTATCAAATGGCACCGAGATAAAAATATTAATATAGATACTACCCAAAGAATGCAAGGTATAAATCAAGCATATTTAATCCTTAAAGATGAGGAGACAAGGAGTAAATATAACATAGAATATCTGAAATTTAAGGGTTATAAATCTGAAAATATAAATAATAATCAGTACAAATATACTAAACTATCAGTTTGATGATAATGTTTTAGAAAAATGGATGCAAAACACTGAAAAACAAGCAAAACAAATGGTTAAGGACACTATAAATGAATTTCAAGGATCTTCTGCTGAAACAGGAAGTTCTATAATAAGTTACTTATTAAGAACTATTACACCAATGTTATTAGTATATATATTATTTAAAGCATGTGCAATAGTCTTAACAATAAAAAAAATAACTTAAAAATGAATACAATGTTTTTAGTCTTTTATATGATAGCTTATCATTCCTTTTTCATAATCTTCTGACTCAACATTCACACCTCTTATCCATATACTCTTCCTTAATTGTTTCTTGATTTTTCTTTAAATAGCTTATCAAAATAATATAATAAATTTTTCATATCTTAAATTTAAATAATTTAGTTTTTATAAAAAATCAGACCAAATATAAAATAATAAAGGCTCTACATTTCTGTAGAGCCTTTACCAAAAGTAGTGAGCGCGAAAGGATTCGAACCTTTGACCGTCTGCTTAGAAGGCAGATGCTCTATCCAGCTGAGCTACGCACCCTTATTATTATTCGGTCGGGGCGGCAGGATTCGAACCTGCGACCTCCTGGTCCCAAACCAGGCGCGATGACCGGACTACGCTACGCCCCGAATTTTGCGGAGAGTAAGGGATTCGAACCCTTGCGACCCGTTAAGGTCGACGGTTTAGCAAACCGCTCCGTTAACCACTCCGGCAACTCTCCTACTACAACAGAAACAACGACTTTGATTTCAATTGCGATTGCAAAGATATATATTTTTTTATTAATATGCAAAAATAAAATGTTTTTTTTCTTATCTTTGGATAAAAATTTATTTAACAATGATAAAAACAAAACCCAACTATTTAATTATCACTATATTATATTTTTTAATGTTTTCTTGTTCTACACAAAAAAAAAATATTTCTCAACATAAAAACAAGTATAACTCTCATTTGGAAACCAATAAAAAAACTACAAATTCTCAACGAGAAACAGAATTAACACATATAAAGAGCTACGATTTTTTTTATGAAAATATCGGAGATCCTACAAAAAAAAATTACACCAAAAGCTATGGTTCTATAGTAGGGGCAAAATTAAAGGATTATAAAGTAACAAAATCATATTTCCCTGCATTATCTCAAAATTATAGGCAAAAATTTTTGATTTTGCATTACACCGTATCCAATAACGATGCTTCTATAAAGATTTTAACACAAAAGGAGGTCAGTGCTCATTATTTAATTAATGATATTAATGATGAGGAAATTTACCA
>CAKAOY010000026.1 GCA_916710115.1 uncultured Bergeyella sp. | reverse complement strand
CAAAAATATAAAATTTATTATAATATGTATACACCAGTAGCCGCAGATGTTGCTAAACTAAGAAACACGACAGGTGCAGGTATGATGGACTGCAAAAAAGCTTTAGTAGAAGCGGAAGGAGACTTTGATAAAGCTATTGAAATCCTTAGAAAAAAAGGACAAAAAGTAGCAGCAAACAGAGCTGACAGAGAATCTGCTGAAGGTGCTGTAATAGCAAGAGTAAATGCTGATAACACAGTAGGTGCTATCATCTCTCTTAATTGTGAAACTGACTTCGTTGCAAAAGGAGAAAGCTTCGTAAAATTGGCTTCTGACCTTGCTGAAATGGCTCTTAACTTCGAAACAAAAGAAGAATTATTAGCAGCTGATTACCAAGGCATCACCGTAGCTGAGAAACTTATCGAGCAAACGGGTGTTATCGGTGAAAAAATTGAAGTTGGTTCTTTCCAAAAAATCAAAGGTAATTTTGTAAATTACTACATCCACGCTGGTAACAAAATTGCTGCCATCACTGCTCTTAATGCAAAAGTAGATAACGCTGCCGAAGTTGCAAGAAATGTATCTATGCAAGTTGCTTCTATGAGCCCAGAGGTACTTTCTTATAAGGATTTTGACCCTGAATTCGTAGCAAAAGAAACAGAAGCGAGAATCGCTGCAATTGAAAAAGATAACGAAGAACTCGTGAGACTCGGAAAACCATTGAAAAACATCCCTCAGTTCGTTTCTTACTCTCAATTGACAGATGAGGTTATCAAACAAGCTGAAGAAAATGCAAAAGCAGAGCTAAAAGCAGAAGGAAAACCAGAACAAATCTGGGACAAAATCATCCCTGGAAAAATCCAAAGATTTATCTCTGATAACACTTCATTAGACCAGGAAAAGGCTCTTCTTGACCAAAACTACATTAAAGATGGAGACATTAAAGTTGCTAAATATGTAGAAAACGCTGGTGCAGAAGTTACAGCTTTCATCAGAGTTGCTCTATAATCTATAAAACATCAATCATAAAAAGAAATCCCTTTATCTACCTATTGGTAAAGGGATTTTTGCTACCTTTGACAACGAAAAAAAACATTCGTAATGAAAGACATTCTCCGTCCCGACAAAGAAAATTATTCTCAATACGACTTAGACCAAGAAGAGCAAATCCGTCCGCAATCTTTTAACGACTTTGCAGGACAAAGAAAAACTATGGACAACTTGGAAGTATTCGTAAGTGCTGCAAAAAAAAGAGGGAAAGCACTTGATCATACTCTATTACACGGCCCACCAGGACTTGGAAAAACCACACTGTCTCATATTATTGCGAATGAATTAGGAGTTAATTGCAAGGTAACATCAGGACCTGTACTCGACAAACCTGGTAGTCTCGCAGGGTTACTAACCAATTTGGAAGAAAATGATGTATTATTCATTGACGAAATACACAGACTATCTCCCATCGTAGAGGAATATCTCTACTCGGCAATGGAAGATTTCAAAATTGATATAATGATAGAATCTGGCCCCAATGCTCGTTCCGTACAGATTGGATTGAACCCATTCACCCTCGTAGGGGCAACCACCCGAAGCGGTATGCTCACAAAACCTCTACTCGCCCGATTTGGAATACAATGTCGATTAGAATATTATAATGTAGAACTACTCAGTACTATTATCCAACGAAGTGCTAGGGTACTAGGAGTACCTATCTACGAAGATGCATCTATTGAAATAGCCCGCAGAAGTAGGGGAACTCCAAGAATTGCAAATGCTCTGCTCCGAAGAGTAAGAGACTTCGCAGAAATCAAAAGCAATGGCGAGATAGATATCAACATCACTAAATTTGCTCTAAACTCACTTAATGTAGATGAGTATGGACTCGATGATATGGACAATAAAATAATGCGAGTAATGATAGATAATTTCAAGGGAAAGCCCGTAGGGATTTCTGCACTCGCAACATCCATCGGCGAAAATCCAGAAACCATTGAAGAAGTGTATGAACCCTATTTGATTCAAGAAGGTTTCATTATAAGAACTCCAAGAGGGCGTGAAGTAACAGAGAAAGCATATAAACATTTAGGACTATCTCATACAAAATCAGGAGAATTATTCTAATATATGGTTATCAAGGTAGTGGCTACTAATATTTTTTATAATTTTTAATATCATTAATATGAAATATTACATCATCGCTGGGGAGGCATCGGGAGATTTGCATGGAAGTAACCTTATGAAATCTCTACTCCAACAAGATGAAAAGGCAGAATTTCGTTTCTGGGGAGGAGATTTGATGCAAAAAATAGGAGGAAAACCTATCAAACATTACAAAGACCTTGCATTTATGGGATTCGTAGAAGTTATTAAAAACCTACCTACGATACTACGAAATATCAGTTTCTGTAAGGAAGATATAAAATCCTACCACCCTGATGTACTTATTCTTATTGACTACCCTGGATTCAACCTAAGGATTGCTAAATTTGCAAAAAAATTAGGTATTAAAGTAGTGTATTACATATCACCACAACTTTGGGCTTGGAAGGAAGGACGCATCAAAACAATAAAAAAATATGTCGATGAGATGCTTGTTATACTCCCATTTGAAGAAAAATTTTATCAAAAACATAATTATAATGCTCACTTTGTGGGACATCCCTTACTTGATGCTATTTCGAATCTAAAAGAAATTAATATTAATGAATTTAAACAAGAACATAACCTCAACAAAAAACCAATAATTGCTCTATTACCTGGGTCAAGAAAGCAAGAAATAGAGAAAATGCTAAACATAATGCTATCTGTGAGGCCCCATTTCCCTAATTATCAATTCGTGATAGCAGGTGCTCCAAGTTTAAATAAAGATTTTTATGATAAATTTATAGATTCTGATGTTCATTGGATACAAAATAAAACTTACGATTTGCTACGATGCTCTCAGGGAGCACTTGTTACTTCGGGAACTGCTACTTTGGAAACAGCGTTACTCAATATTCCAGAAGTAGTCTGCTATCGCGGGAGTAAAATATCCTATGAAATCGCTAAAAGATTAGTAAAACACATCAAATATATCTCATTGGTAAATTTAATAATGGATAAAGAAATCATCAAAGAACTCATTCAAGATGATTTAACTACGGATAATCTTGTAACCGAACTACATTTAATACTTGGGAAAAATCGCCCTACGATACTCAAAAACTATAAAATCCTTCAAGAAATATTAGGTGGCGAGGGTGCGAGCCTAAAAGCGTCAAAAATAATTTATGATTCTTTGAGGTGAAAAATATAATTTTCAATTGGAAATTACATAAAAATGCTTCTGAAAATATAATTTCCAAGAAGCATTTTTAGTTTCCGATATGTTAAAAATATTATTTACTTTTAGAAATAATACTTCCTTTATCCATTATTATTATTTTATCTGCATTCTCTATAGTAGTCTTCCGATGAGCAATAATAATTGCTGTTCTATTTTTAGTGATTTTTTCAGTTGCTTTCTGAATTAATTTTTCACTTTCTATATCTATTGATGATGTAGCCTCATCAAGAATAAGAATTTTTGGATTTAGTAAGTAGGCTCTAAGGAAAGATAAAAGTTGCCTTTGCCCTAACGATATGGAAGAACCTCTCTCACTCACCACGAAATTATAACCATTAGGTAGTTGTTCTATGAATTTATCAATTTCAATTTCCCTTGCTGCCTCTTTTACTCTATCAATTGTAATTGATTTATCACCAAAAGAGAGGTTTTCATAGATAGTTCCGTGAAAAAGAAAAACATCTTGTAGCACAACTACAATATTTTTTCTTAGACTTTGTAGTTCATAATCCTTAATATCTATATCATCAATAAGGATTTGCCCTTTATTAATTTCATAAAGTCTTGGTATAAGATTAATAATAGTAGATTTCCCTGCACCAGTAGCACCAACGATAGCTGTAGTTTCGCCTTCATTTACTACGAAGCTAACATTTTTTAATACTTCTTGCTTTTCATCATAGGAGAAATATACATTTTTAAATTCTATTTTACCTTTTAGATTAGTTGGAATATACTTACCTTCATTTGCAATAGTTAGGTCTTCATCCATCAGACTAAAAACTCTATCAGCACCTACTATTCCTCGTTGGATATTATTAAATCTATCTGCCATCTGTCGTAAAGGTCGGATAAGCATATGAATGAATTGTACAAAGGCTATAACCTTTCCTGCAGTGATGGTGATATATCCGCTATATACAAATACTAATCCGATGAATATGGAAGATACTAATTCTACTGTTGGGAAGAATAATGAGAATATAAAAACTGTTCGTAGGAGAGCAGATTTTAGAGTTTTATTGATTTCAACAAACTTTTTAAATTCTACATTTTCTCTTCGGAATACTTGGATTATACTCATTCCTGACAATCTTTCTTGAACAAATGAGTTCTGAACTGAAATAAAATTCCGTTCATCACTAAATGCTTTCTTTAATTTCCTTTGAAAAAGTCGAGTGACGACAATCATCAATGGTAGGATAAATATAGCGATAGCACTCAAATGCGGATTCACAGCAAACATCATTACTAAAACGAAAACAATACGGAGTATATCACCAAATACCATTAGGAATCCATCAGTATAGATAGTAGATATGGTCTCTACATCACTCACTGCACGAGTTACCAATTGTCCTATTGGAGTCTTATCAAAGAATGATGTTTTAAAGAAAATCATCTTTTGGAATAGTTTTTCTCTAATATGCTTGATAACATTTTGGGATATGAAGTTAGAAAAATAGACTAATAGATAGTTCAATGTAGCTTCTATGACGACAAGACCTGTAAAAAGCCCAACACTTAGAAGCACTTGTTGCTTGTCTTTATACTTTATAATATCTTCATCAATAATTTTCATTGAGAGATAAGGGCGATATGTAGATACCAATGATAACATTATGGAAACCAGAAGTGCTATTACAAACCAGCTACGGAAATTCATACATATTGCAAAGAGCCGTCTAAGGAGGGCGAAGGTATTTTTTTTATTATTCATTATATTATTTATGTTCGTTTTTTAGGAGAAATCATATCCAACATCTACAAGAAACAATCCTTGAGCTGGTGCTGAGGAGCCTGCATTATTACGATTTTTATTTTCAATGATTCTTCTGAATTGGTCAGGAGTTATTTTTTCAAGTCCTATATCTACCATTGTTCCTACGATAGCTCTCACCATATTTCTTAGGAATCTGTTGGCTGATATTTCAAATATCAATTCATTTGCATTTTGGTGCCATTGAGCAGTATAAATCTTGCAGAGATTTGTTTTGTTATCTGCCCCTACCTTTGCGAAACTACTAAAATCATCATACTCAAATAAGATTTCACAAGCTTGATTCATCTTTTCAATATTTAAAATCTTCTTTCGTATTTGCCAAGAGAAGTCTTGTCGGAAAGGGTCTTTACCTTGATAAATGAAGTAATTATAGGTTCTATATGTCGCACTAAATCTAGCGTGTAAGTCCTCCTTAACCTTAAAAATCCGATGGATAGATATATCACTTGGTAGAAACGCATTAAGGCGTTCCACTAAATTTTCGGGCAAATTTTGTTGGGTATCAAAATGTGCAAAAATCTTCTTAGAATGGACCCCAGTATCGGTTCGTCCTGCTCCAATAGTCTTTATATCCTCTCTGAGGATTAGAGAAAGAGATTTCTCTAAGACTTCTTGTATGGAGATTTGGTTAGGCTGAATTTGGTAACCGAAATAATTTTTGCCGTTATATGAAAATTCTATAAAATACCTCATATGCGATATACTATAATTTTTGATACAAAAGTACGAAATTTTACATCTGAAAAATAAATATTAAGTATAATCGGGGGAAATAGCCCACAAAAACATAAAATTTCTTTTCTTTGCAGAATGAAAATCTTACTCCTTTCGGATACACACTCTTACATAGACGATAGAATTTTGGACTATGCTAAAGAAACAGATGAAATTTGGCACTGCGGAGACTTCGGCTCTATGGAAGTTATTGAAAAACTACAATCTATAAAACCACTAAGAGGGGTTTGGGGAAATATTGACAGCCACGAAATTAGGGCTATATTTCCCGAAGTTAATCGTTTTTATTGTGAAAATGTAGAGGTTTTGATGATACATATCGGCGGTTATCCTAATAAATATTCGACTCGAACGAGGGCAGAATTTAAAAATGGTATTCCGCAATTATTCATCTCGGGGCATTCACATATTTTAAAAGCTATGTACGACGAAAAACTGCATCTACTACACCTAAACCCTGGTGCTTGCGGCAAAGTGGGATGGCATAAAGTACGAACGATGATGAGATTCTCTATCATAGGAAAAGAAATTAGAGATTTAGAAATAATAGAATTAGGTAGCAAATGAAAATAAATGATAATGTTTCGGTAATTGATGAAGATTTACAAGGTATAGTTACCTCTGTGAGGGAGGACATCATCACTATAAAAGACAAATTTGGTTTTACACATCAATATCATAAGGATAAATTAGTGATACGAGACCATTCTTTTTATGATAAAATCAAAATAAAAGATAAATACGAATACGCCAAACCAAAGTCTAAAAAACATGCTGACAATCGTTTTATCTTGGATTTGCATTTTAATAAATTGGTCGATCAACCCGAAAAATACGATAGTTTTGAGAGGCTTTTTATTCAAAAAAACAAACTTTTGGAAACTTTAGATTTTTGTAAAGAACATCGTATAAAACAATTAGAAGTGATACACGGCATAGGTGATGGCACACTACAAAAATTAGTGTATGATACCTTAGAGAGCCAATATAGCGTTACATTTTATAATCAAGATATTCTGCACCATCAATCTGGTGCTGTAATAGTAGAGATTAGCGATATTTTTTAATATCTTTGCACAAATTATGAGTCAATTACATTTACTTTTTACCAAAGACGGATTGCAATACAAAATCCTCAAAAGAAACCATCTTTTGGAGGAAGCAATGTATATCAACGATAATGAAGATATTATATATAGCCATCTCACGAATATACTCAATAAAGATTTTAATTCTATTTCTGTAGTTTCTGCCATTAATCATTTCACCATCACACCCGATGGATTTTCACACCACGAAATGGGATTTGATTTGATTCGTTTTAACTCGCCTATCAATAAAAAAACGGAGGAACTGATGCTTTCCATCAACAAAAAGTTCAAAATACAATTTTATTATTCTTTTCCGAAAAAGTATTACACATTAATAAAAGGAAAAGACAAAAAAACTCAATTCAACTTCTCAGGAGAGAATTTTTTACAGAATATTCATTGCAAAAATAGAAAAGAAATACACATCAATCTATACCATCAACAGTGTGAGTTTGTAGCTCTTGACCACAAAAATCTCATTCTGTACAATAATTTAGACATTTATTCCGAAGTGGATTTTCTTTACTTTATTATGTTTAGTCTCACAAAAATCAATTTCAACCTTGATGAAACTCATTTTTTCATCTATGGCGAAATTATAGAAAATGAAACTTTCGTATCCGAATTAAAAAAATTCGTAAAAAATATCAAAATAATTAAATAATAGTTATGTTTAATACACATGAGTTATCAGAAATAAAAAAAATACTCAATTCACAAAATAAAATCGTTATCATCACTCATTACAACCCTGATGGTGATGCTATAGGAAGTTCATTGGGGCTAAAACATTATTTAAATACCAAAGGAATAGATGCCGAAGTGGTTGTCCCAAATGATTTCCCTAAATTCCTAAAATGGATGCCCGATGCAAAAAAGATAATTATTGCAGATTATAAACAAAAAAAAGCATCCGACCTCATCAAAAACGCAGATATTATCTTCATATTAGACTTTAATACACCATCTCGAAGTGGAAATTTCATAAGTTCGCTCATTGAAAAATCAAAAGGAAAAAAGATTCTTATAGACCACCATCAACAACCAGACACCTTTGATTTCGTATATTCTGACACCACAATTCCTGCCACTTGTCAAATGATTTATCATTTTATAGAGGCTATGGAAGAAACTCATTTCATCAATGAAAATACTGCCAAATGCCTATATACGGGGATTATGACCGATACGGGAGGCTTCCGCTACCGCTCTACAAGTGCCACAACACACAGAATAACGGCTAATTTGATAGAAAAAGGTGCTGAACCATCCGAAATTTCATCTAATACTTGGGATACAAACTCTATTTCTCGTATTCATTTATTATCATTAATTCTTAGCCGTTTAGAGGTTATTAACGATGGTAAAACTGCTATTCTATATCTAAAAAGGGACGAACTGAAAAAATATGGCTTTGAAAAAGGAGATACCGAAGGATTTGTAAATTATGGATTAAGTATCTTGGGTGTTGAGGTATCAGCATTTTTTATAGAAGATTTATATGAAGAATTCATCAAAATATCTTTCCGAAGTAAAAAAAATATTGATGTAAATAATTTTTCAAGAAAATATTTCAATGGAGGTGGACACATTAATGCCTCTGGTGGGAAATCTCTTGATGATATGGAAACTACTATTTCCAAATTTAAAAATTTAGCATCTGAGTTAAAATAAATGAGTTGATTAATTCAACTCATTTATTTTAAATAATTTACAATAATTTCAGAACATCGTTTAGGCATTTCTAAATGGCCATTATGCCCACAATCTAACAATTTCACTCTGATATTATCTTTTTGAGGTATTTTATTAATAAATTTAACAACATCCATAGTATTATCATATTTTCCAATAATAATTAATATCTTTTTTTGAAAAAAATTCAATATATCTGTTCTATCTATCCTACACATCATACCTCTCTGAGCAGACTTCACTCCATCTACATTTGTTGAAAGTGCTATTTTCTTTGCAAAATCAATTTCCGATTGTAATTGGTTGATTTTATTTATATTAAAAGTACTTGGTATTGCGTTATTTACGAACATAGAAAAGGCTTTATCTACTACCAATAGACTCCTCTCTCGGATTTTTTTCTTTTCCTCATCATCAGCTAACGTAGAAGAAAAAAACAAAGTAATAGATTCCAGCAAATCCCCGTATTTTTCAGCAAAAGCCAAGGCTACATACCCTCCCATAGAATGCCCTAAAATATTGATTTTATTTATATTAAGATTTTCAATAACCTCATACACAGCTATAGCCATATCCTCCATCGTATGCTTTTCTGCTCTATTTTCGGATTCTCCGTGCCCCAATAAATCCACTTCTATAAGTGTAAAAAACGGTAATAAGTATCGCTCCATTTGTTGCCAAATCCTACTATCTTCCATAAATCCATGTAAAAGTAGAAGATAATCTTTTCCTCCTTTTATTATATTATAATTAAGCATTTTTCTCAAATATTTTAGACAAAATTAATATTTTTTCATAATAATATATATTATTTATTAAGTCATCAAAACAATAAAAAACAAATACAAAATATTTTTTTAGATTATTTTTTGTTTTTACGAAAAATATTTTTATATTTGCACACTCATTTTATGGACTATGGACAAGTTGAGAAACTATGAAATACCTTTTATAGGTCTTAAAAATGGGAAGCACGAGTTTAATTTTAAAATAACTCAATCGTTCTTTGAACTTTTTGATACCGAAAAAGAGTTTGATAACGCCGAAATTACAATTAATGTATTATTGGACAAACATTCTTCTTTTTTAGAGTTTAATATTAATTGTATCGGAATTGTAGAATTGATTTGTGATATTACCACAGAGAAGTTTAACTATCCTATCAAAGAGAATATTAAATTTTTGGTAAAGTTTGGTGAAGAGTATGATGATTCTCACGAGGAAATAATTACAATTCCTCATCAAGATTATGCATTCAATATTGCACAATTAATATACGAATCTGTGATGCTATCTATTCCGATGAAAAAACTTTCACCAAATATTTCCGATGAAGATTTAGCTTTATTGGAAAAATATGCTCCTCAGGTAATCGAAGAGGAAATAGAGGACGAAATTATTGACCCAAGATGGGAAATGTTGAAAAAGTTAAAAAATTAAGATAGTTTAAATATGGTGAGACGATGAAAATCTTCTCATCGGTCATCAAATTAAAAAATTATTAAAAAATGGCACATCCAAAGAGAAGACAATCTTCAACAAGAAGAGATAAGAGAAGAACTCACTACAAAGCAGTTGCTCCTCAATTAGCAAAAGATTCTACAACAGGTGAATTACACCTATACCACAGAGCTCACTGGCACGAAGGTAAGTTGTATTACAGAGGTAAAGTAGTTTTAGAGAAAGAAGTAGCAACTTCTGAAGAAAACTAAGGAATAATCGTATCCTACCTCAGAAGAAAGAAATTAAACCACCAATTTTTATGGAAAAATGGGTGGTTTTTATATTTTAATTGAATATTTTTTTATAACTTTGAAAAATAATTTATCAAATATGGACATTAAAGACATACAAAATCTTATTAAGTTTGTTTCTAAGGCAGAAGTTTCAGAAGTGAAGTACAAAACAAAAGATTTTGAAATCACAATTAAAACTCCTTTGGCAGGTAATGAAGTAAGCTATATTCCTCAACCAAATGTATTTCAAGCTCCTGCGGTAGCTCCTAG